>JACDHN010000149.1 GCA_013821025.1 Acidimicrobiia bacterium
ACCCACGCCTCACCACCGAGCGCCGATGCGTGCTCGGCGACGAGCGCCAGCCCGAGCCCTGTGCCGACGCGGTGCCGGGCGGCACTGCCTCTGGCGAACCGTTCGAAGATGCGGCGGCGTTCGCTGTGGGCGACGCCGGGACCTGCATCCTCGACGGCAACCGACACGGACCCGCGAAGGTGGCCGCGACCGATGGCGATGCGCGTCGGACCGCCGCCGTGGTTCTTGCCGTTCTCCAGCAGGTTCGTCAGGATTCGCTCGTAGCGCACCTTGTCGATCATGACCTGGCGCACGGTGCGCTCGCCGACCTCGATCGGGACATCCGCGAACCCCATCCTGGCAGCGATGCGCTGGGTGAGATCGACGATATCGGTCTGCTCCAGGTTGAGCTCGGTGGCTCCGGCGTCGAGGCGTGACAACTCCAGCAGGTCGATCACCATGTCATCGAAGCGCCGCACCTGGCTGACGACCACGTCGAGCGCCTGCTGGGTGCGCTCTGGGAGCTCGAGGCGGCGGTGGTGGAGCACTTCGACGGCGGCAGTGAGGGCTGTGATGGGCGAGCGCAGCTCGTGGCTCACGTCGGAGGCGAAGCGGGCTTCGCGCTCGATGCGCGCCTGGACGGCGTCCGCCATCTCGTTGAACGAGCCAGCCAGGCGGTCGAGGTCGGGATCGTTCTCAGGCTCGAGCCGGGTGTCGAGCCCGCCGGAGGCGATCTCGCCGGCGGCGTCAGCGACGCGGCTGATCGGGCGCAGCAACCGCTTGCTCGTGGACCAGCCGAAGAACGTCGCCAACATCGTCGTGACCACAGTGCCGATGGCGAGCGCAGTGACGACCGCCCGCAGGGTGCCGTCTGCCGGCTCGAGCGGGAACGCCTCGATGTACGTGGTGTCGGCCTCTGGCAAGTACAGGGCGATCGCTACGTAGGGTTCTCCGCCGGCGGAGAACTGCTGGGTGCCTGACTGACGGCTCGCAGCCGCCGATTGCAGCTCCTGTGGCAGGTCGTCGAGCTGCAGCGCCAGGTCCGTAGCGGTGCTGCCGTCCGAGAGCACGGCGAAACCGTCGCGCTCGAGCCGCAGATCGTTGGCGAAGAAATCCGAGATGGCGTCGGGGTCGCGACGCAGCTCCTCGCGAACGCTCGTGGCGTTCGTGAACGCCTGCTGGCGAGCCGACGTGGTGCGCTCGTCGAGCAGGTAGTTGCGGGCGAAGGCGTACGTGACGACCGTGAGACCGACGCCTGCAGCGAGGGCGATGAGGGCGAAGAACAACGTGACGCGGGTACGGAGACGGAGCGCCGGTAACGTCACCGTGTCAGTGTGTCATCAGGTGGGGCTGGCCCCCACACCCCCGCTCGTTCACACCGCTGCCGGTGAGACGCCAGGGGGAGGAAGGCATCTCACCGGGGCAGCGTGAACAACCATCATCGTGAACGTCACGTGTAACGAGCTGCTGCGGAACATGTGTGATTCTCGTAACAGAAGTCGTCATCGTTTCGTCATGTTGGCGTCCTGACCAGCGGCGCGGCCACAATGGGATCCTCGTGAACACGTTGCTCTTCATCGAAGACGATGACCAGATCCGTCTCGCGTTGCGTCTGGCCCTGGAGGACGAGGGTTACCAGGTGTTGGAGGCCATCGACGGGACCTCAGGTCTGGCCACCTTCGACGAGCACGATGTCGATCTCGTGTTGCTCGATCTACGCCTACCAGACCGATCGGGCTTCGAGGTGTGCCGCCAGCTGAGGACGCGCAGCATCGTGCCGATCATCATCATCACCGCCCAGACCGACACCCACGACATGGTCGCCGGCCTCGAGGCCGGGGCCGACGACTACGTCACGAAGCCCGTCGTGCCAAAAGAGCTTGCGGCGCGGATACGGGCGCTGATGCGACGGGTGCAGCTGCGCGAGTCGCCCGTGGCGAGCAAGCCCACACGGTTCGGCGACGTCGAGCTTCGCCGTGATCAGGGCATCGTGCTGAAGGCCGGGCGCGAGCTGAGCCTGACGAAGACGGAGTTCCGGCTGCTGTGTGAGTTCGCCGACCACGCCGGCGCCGTGCTGTCGCGCGACCAGCTGCTCGAGCGAGTGTGGGGCTATGACTACCTGGGTGACTCTCGCCTCGTCGATGCGCATGTGCACCGTTTGCGCGTCAAGGTGGAGGACCACCCCGACGAACCCAAGCTGATCGTCACGGTGCGAGGGATCGGCTACCGCCTGCTCACGTAGAGCATTGCCAGCGTGGCGGTCTCTTCTCGGCGAAGGACGCCATGCCCTCTGCGCCATCCTCCGAGGCGAACAGCTCGTTGGACAGCCTGCCCATCTGCTCGAACGCCACATCGCGATCGAGGTCAGGCACGTCGCTCAGAATGCGTTTCGTCGCCGCCACGGCGCTCGGCGAGCCCATCGCCACGCCGGCGCTCAGCGAACCGACGATCCCGTCGACTCCTTCGTCGCCATGCCCGACGTGCGAGACCAGCCCGACTCGCAGGGCATGTGCGGCATCGAAGCGCTCGCCGGTGAGGAACGCTGCGGCCATCTGGGCGGACCCAGCACGGCGCAGGATCGGCACCGAGATGACGGCTGCCGCCAGCCCGAGGCGAACCTCGGTCAACGCGAACTCCACGTCGTCGCGGACCACCGCGAGGTCGCACGCGGCCATCAGACCGACGCCGCCTGCTCGCACCGGACCTTTCACGGCGGCGATGACCGGTACGGGGAGATCCATGATGCGTTGCAGCAAGCCGACGAACGGCACGGAGTCCGGCGCCCCGGCCGAACGTTCCTTCAGATCGGCGCCGGCGCAGAAGGCGGGGGCGGTGTGCGTGAGCACCACGACCCGGACGTCGTCGGGATCCTCTGCGATCTGTCGAGCGACGTGATCGAACGCCGTCGTAGCGTCCGCCACGAGCTGGCGCGAGAGGGCGTTGCGGTTCTCTGGTGAGTCGAGCGTGATGGTGACGGCCGGCGAGGTCGTCGTGACCAAGACCAGGTTCGCCATCGCGTCAGTCGGCGAGTGGCTTCAAGGCGTCGACGGTGTACTGCGACCTCGGGTTCCACAGCAGGAAGCCTGGCGACCCGGTGGAGCGCGCCGCATCGATCTGGGCCGACACCTTCTGCACGTCGTACTCGACGTCGCCGGAGTCGAAGTCCTGCAGCCACGGCACGACGGCGGCACCGCTGCCGGCGACGACACGGTGGAAGTCCTCGACCGAGGCGCGGACGATGTCGCCCGGCTGTCGGACGGGGTCGGCAACACCGAACTCCCCGTCACCCCAGTGCGACGGGTACACCATCGGCGACACGTAGTCGACGTGGGGGGCCAGGAGCTGGATGTCCTGGGCGATCTGTTCTGGGCGGGTGGAGGCGATACCGAACACGGATACGCCGAGCAGCGCCTCGGTGCCATCCAGACGATCGCTGGATTCGGCCACGAAGCGGGCTACGGCGACATCGGCGGCCGTCTTCAGTCCATCGAACTGCATCGACGTCAGGTCGCCCTCTGGCCGGCGCACGTAGTCGTACAGGATCTCATCGAACCCGAACGACACGGCCTCGGTCGCAAGGTCCATCTGGTAGTCGCGGACCTCGGCGCTTGCCAGGTTGGTGAACGCCGCCGTGCCGTAGTCGTTGGCCAGCGGGGAGCTGCCTGAACCGTCGAGCACGAGCAGGTCAGACCGTTCGTTCTCGGCGGCCCACGAAGCCAGGGTCGGATCGAGGAAGCACACGACTCGTCCGATGACGCGCACGTCGAGGGCGTGCAGCTCGGCCACGGCTTCTTCGGGGTCGTAGTAGTCCTGCGCGGCGCCGACCTTGTTGGCGAGCGACACGTTCGTGCGGTAGCCGACCTCGCCGCCCTCGTCCTTGATGTCGAGTTGGACGGCGTTGATGCGACCGGCCTTGGCGAGGTCGAGAACCTGCTGGCGGATCGTCGGGTTGGCCCAGTCGCCGGCGGCCACGTGGAGGGCCGCCGTCTCGGGATACTCGGCCGGCTCCGGCGCGGCGGTCACCGAGATGGACTGCAGCTCTGTGTTGCCGTCGGCGTCGGTCGCCTCCAGCGCGATCTCTGCCGTGCCTGCCGGGACCTCGAGCGTGAACGCACCGCCGGGGTCGAGCGGGACCGGCTGACCGTTGGCCGTCATCGAGGAGGCACTGTCGACCAGGCCACGCACGCTGACCGGCTGGCCATCCGCCGGGTCGAGCACCTGTGCCGGCACCATCAGCCGCGGTCCGGCGGGGTTGTAGCTGAACGTCCGTTCCTCCTGCTCGCCGCCGAGGACGGCCCTGCCGTCGAGCGTCACCTTCAGCGTGTTGTTGCCGGTCTTGATGGCGCGGACGAGCGGCTTGCGCCGGGTGACGAGCGCCTCGCCGTCTTTCGATTCGACGACGGGGATACTGCTGCCGTTGAGCTCGACGCGCACGTCGCCCGCCGCTGGTCCAGAGCTTTCGATGCGCACGGACAGCTTGGCCAGATCCTTGCGCCCGACCTCCTGCCCGTCGGCGATGCCCTTCACGTCGAGTGTGGTCCAATTGACACGGGTCGCCAGCGCCGCACCGCCAACGGCGATCACGACGGCCGCTCCCACCACAGCGATCCACGGCCGGCGGCTGCGGCTGCTGTATCCGCGACTGCGCCGTCCGCCGCCACTACCGTGAAAGCCAGCGTCGTACAGTCGGCTCAGTCCGGCGGTGACGTCGGTGCGCTGTCGCGCGGTATCTCGCAGGGCGCGACCCTGGATGGCCATCCGGCAAGCCTATGCCGCTTCCTGTGCCGCGATCTCACAAAACGAGTTTTCGTGCCGCTCCTGCACCGCCGGTCGATCCCTCCGTCTGGGCGTGGATCACCCCACTACTCGACAGAATCAGGGTTCGCCGGTGACCTGGCGGAGGAACGACTCGATCTCGTGGCGGTGCTTGGTGCGGCGCATCGGTGGCAGGGCGTTGACGATCTGCCAGCGGTAGCTGGCCGTGGCGAGCCGGGGGTCGAACACGGCCACCGCGCCGCGGTCGTCGGACGTGCGGATCAGGCGTCCGCTCGCCTGGGCCAACAGCATCGCCGCCCTGGGCACGTCGATCTCCCGGAATGCCGTCGGGCCGAGTAGCTGGCGTCGCGCCTGCAGCAGGGGATCATCGGGCCGGGGGAACGGCAGGCGGTCGATGGTGACCAGGCTCAACGTGCGACCGGGGACGTCGACGCCCTGGAACAGGCCGACGGTGGCAAACAGGCAGGTCGCCTCCTCGTCGGCGAACCGCGCCAGCAACGAGGGTTTCGGCAGCTGGCCCTGGGTCAGGATCGGCACGTCCACCAGCTCGCCCACGGCGACCGCCGCCGCTTCCATCGCCCGCCAGCTCGTGAAGAGGGCCAGCGTGCGGCCACCGGCTGCCGTGATGAGCGACCCAAGCTCGGCGTGCAACAGCTCGCGGTAGCCGTCGGCGCGGGGGTCGGGAAGGTGGGCGGCACAGTACAAGAGGCCGTGTTGCTCGTAGTCGAACGGGCTGCCCACGTCGTGCACCACGACGCCGTCGAGCCCCAGACGGCGCGGCAGCGAGGCGGGGATGGTGGCACTGGTCAGCACGGCAGCGCGCCGCGACCACAGGTGCTGCTTCAGCACCGGCGCCACGTTGAGAGGCGCCTGCACGAGCTTGGGCGCCACCGGCGTTCCTGCCACGAAGCGCACGTCGTCCCTGGCCGGTTCGGCGACGGCGTCGAGGGCGCCGGCGAGCGCACCGAGCACGTTCTGCGCCCTGAGACGGCGCTGCTTGACGTCGTCGGACCCGCTGTCGACGGCGGCCAGCGCTGCGAGACCGGCGTCGATCCGCAAGCGAGCGGCGGCCAGTGCCTCCAACGAGTCGTCGTCACCGAGGCGCTCACCGAGGCGCGGCTCCAGTTCGTCGTGCACGAGTTGGCCGGCGTCGGCGAGGGCACCGACGAGTCTTGGGTCGTCGATGATCCTGCGCAGCACGGCTGCCGCTGCTCGGAAATGACCGGGGGTGATCTGGACGCCAACCGTGTCGCTGATCACGTCCTCGAGCAGGTGGGCCTCATCGACGACGACGACCTCGTGTTGGGGCAGGATGGCGCCGTCCGTGGCGACGTCGATGCCGTACAGGTGCATGTTGACGACGGTGATGTCGGCTTCCATCGCCCGGTACCGAGCGTGCTCGGCGAAACAGTCGCCGCCGCGAGGGCAGCGTGTGGCTCCTGGGCACTCGTCGGACGACACGGTCAGCGAGCGCCACGTGCTGTCGGCCGGCGACCAATCGAGATCGGCGATGTCACCACTGTCGGTCTGCTCGGCCCACGCCGCCAGCCGGTTGATCTGCTCGCGGTTGACGGCCGTGATCCCCTCCAGATCGAGCTGGGACTGGGCCGAGCCTGTGACCTCGTCGAGACGTTGGCGGCACAGGTAATTGCTGCGACCCTTCAACACGGCGTGATCGAAGGCGACCCCGGAAGCCTCGGCGAGAAACGGCAGATCCTTGCGGGCCAGTTGATCCTGCAGTGCTTTGGTCGCCGTGACCACGACGACCTTGCGCTGCGACACGATCGCCGGCACCAGGTAGGCCAGCGACTTGCCGGTGCCGGTGCCGGCCTGCACCACGAGGTGACCGCCCTCGGCCAGGCACTGGGCGACACGGTCTGCCATCTCCCGCTGGCCGGGACGGTCCTCTGCCCGTGGGAGCGCTGCCGTGGCCCGCTTGAGCACAGCAAGCGTCTCACCGGCGACGTGGTCAGTTACCGGGTCGCGTCGTTCAGGGGTGAAGGCCCGGTTCGGCACCCCGGCGCC
>JACDHN010000150.1 GCA_013821025.1 Acidimicrobiia bacterium
CTCGCCCACTTCGTTGAGGAAGTCCTCCGCTTCGTCCAGCACCGCAGCCGCCGTTCCGTCGTCGACGCCTGGAGGCTCTTCCGGTGTGGCCGGCGTGACCAGCGATCCGTGAGTCCAGGCCACATCTGCCAGTCGACGCTCGTAGCTCGGACAGTTGTCGGGGCAGCGCCATGGGGCGTCGGGCGCCAGATCCAAGTCGCACTTCCGCACCGTCTCACCGTTGCGGTACGTGCGGCTCTCGAAGTGCTTGCATTCCTGGCGCATCGGCACGCCGTCATCGTACGACGATCGGACCCTCGCCGCTCGGCGCGGCCGGTACGCCAACCCGCTCGCCGATCACGTCGGGATTGTCACGATCAGAAGGCAACAGGAACCGGACGGCACACGCCGCGCCGAGCACGAGCACGGCGCCGACCATCGCTGCGGCGCCGACGCCGTCGACGAAGGACTGGCCGGCGACAACCCGCAGCGCGTCGATCCGATCTGCCGGCACGGCGCCCTGGGCGATCAGGTTTTCGACGCCGGCGATGCTGCTCGTGGCGACGTTGCGGACCTGCTCGGAAGCGCCGGCCACGGCGCTGCCAACGCCGGCGGCGTACTGACTGGTCACGATGGAGCCGAGCACGGCGACGCCCAGGGCACCGCCGAACTCGCGGGTCGTGTCATTCATGGCCGAGCCGATACCGGCTCGGTCGCGCGGCACCGCTGACATCAGCTGATTGGTCATCGGCGACATGGTCAGCGCCATTCCAGCGGCGAGCACGACGATCGTGGCGATGACCTGGATATAAGAGCTGTCCGTCTCGAACAGCGACATCGCTGCGAGTCCCACGGCAACGAGGGTCAAGCCGACCGAGGCGACGACGTTGGCACCGAAGCGAGCGGACAGGCGCGGGGTCTGCGGGGCCAGCACCATCATCACGACAGAGACCGGGAGCAGCCGGACGGCCGCGCCGAGCGGTGAGTACCCGAGCACGAACTGCAGGTACTGGCTGAGCACGAAGAACGTGCCGAACATGGCGAAGAAGACGAGGGTGATGCCGCCCGAGGAGACGGCGAACCGACGGTCGCCGAACAGCCGCAGATCGAGCATCGGGTGACGGGTGGTCGACTCCCACCACACGAACACGGCCAGCACGGCCACGGACGCGCCGAACCACGTCAGCGACTCCGCGCTCGTCCAGCCGTGGTTCGGCCCTTCGATGATGGCGTACACGAAGGCGCTCAGCCCGACGATCGACAGCAGGGCGCCGAACGGGTCGAGCGGCGACGCCGTGGTGTCCTTCGACTTGGGCAGCAGCAGGTACCCCGAAGCCAGAGCGGCGACGATGATCGGGATGTTGACGAGGAACACCGACCCCCACCAGAAGTGCTGGAGCAGGAAGCCGGACGTCACCGGGCCGATGGCAGCGCCGGCGCCGGAGATGCCGGCCCAGATGGCGATCGCCTTGGCCCGCTCACGGCGCGGAAACACGTTGGTGAGGATCGACAGAGTCGACGGCATGACAAAGGCGGCCCCGATACCCATCACGGCTCGGGCGGCGATGAGCTGGCTCGACGAGTCCGACAGCGCTCCGAACATCGACCCGGCGCCGAAGATCAGCAACCCGATCTGCAGTGCGCCCTTGCGCCCGAACCGGTCTCCGAGGGCGCCGGCGGTGAACAGCAGCCCGGCGAAGACCAGCGCGTAGGCGTCGACGATCCATTGCAGCTCGGTGTTCGAGGCACCGAGCTGCTCGGGATCGGCCATCGTCGGCAGCGCCACGTTCAGCACGGTGTTGCCGATGATGACGATCATCAACGATGCGCAGAGCACCGCCAGCACCTTCCATCGACGCTCGTACACGTCGGGAGCAATCCCGTCGAGGTCGTCTTCAATCGCTACGCTGTCGTTGCGTTCGGGACCGGTCTCCACAGGAGCCCACCTCTCTTTCAGGTCAGAATTCCGTTAAGCTGCTTGCTCGTTTCGCTACACTAACGTATCGACAAACTGTTTTCGATGGTGACCCATGGCACGTCCCCGCAGCGATGAGGCCCGCCGCAAGGCGCTCGCAGCCGCTGCCGAGCTGATCATCGAGCGCGGTGCCGCGAACCTCAGCATCGAGGAGGTGGCGGCGCGCTCCGGCGTCGCCAAGACCACGATCTACCGCCACTGGCCGGAGCGCACGTCGCTGATGGTCGACACAGTGCGCTCCACGTTCGCACACGTCGGCGTACCCGATACCGGCACACTGCGAGGCGATCTCAGCACCTACTTCAGTGGCATGGTGCGCGCCGACCTGAGTGGCAAGGTCGGCCAGCTGATGCCGAGCCTGATCGACGCTGCGTCCCGTGATCCCGAACTCGAATCGGTGCTCGACCGGCTCACCCGTGATCGAACCGAGGTGCTGATAGCCGTGGTCCGGCGCGCCCAGGAGCGCGGCGAGCTGCCAGCAGACCTCGACGACGAAGTCTTCATCGGCACCGTTGTCGGACCGATCGTGTTCCGCAAGGTGATCCAGCGTCTGCCCCTCGACGCCCGGTACATCGAATCCTGCCTCGACGTGTCCCTCGCCGGCCTAGGAGTGCAGCCGAATTGATGCGGCCGCCGAAGCCTGGAAGCGATGGCTTCGCTACGCTCAGCCGACGCTGCCTTCCATCTGCAGCTCGATCAGGCGGCTCCACTCGACGGCATACTCCATCGGCAGCGTGCGCGTGATCGGCTCGATGAAGCCGTTGACCACCATGCCCATCGCCTGCTCCTCGGAGAGGCCTCGGCTCATCAGGTAGTAGAGCTGCTCGTCGGCCACCTTCGACACCGTGGCCTCGTGGCCGATCTGGGCGTCGCGCTCGCCGACCTCCATGTACGGGAGCGTCCGGCTCTCGGAGTTCTCGTCGAGGATCAGGGCGTCGCACTGGACGTGGCTCTTACAGTTGTGGGCGCCCTCGTCGACGCGCACCAGGCCGCGGTACGTGGTGATGCCGCCGTCCTTGCTGATCGACTTCGACACGATCTTCGACGTCGTCTCCGAGGCCGAGTGGATCATCTTGGCGCCGGCGTCCTGGTGCTGTCCGGCACCCGAGTAGGCAACCGACAGCACCTCGCCGGTGGCCTTCGGACCCATCAGGTAGACGCTCGGGTACTTCATGGTCAGCTTGGACCCGATGTTGCCATCGATCCACTCCATGTGGCCCTCGGTCTCCACCCTGGCCCGCTTCGTGACCAGGTTGTAGACGTTGGGACTCCAGTTCTGGATGGTCGTGTACGTGACACGGGCGCTCGGTTTGACGATGATCTCCACCACCGCCGAGTGCAGTGAGTCGCTGGAGTACACGGGCGCCGAGCAGCCCTCGATGTAGTGAACTTGGGAACCCTCGTCGGCGATGATCAGCGTGCGCTCGAACTGGCCGGCGTTCTCGGAGTTGATCCGGAAGTACGCCTGCAGCGGCATCTCGCACTCCACGCCCGGCGGGACGTAGACGAACGATCCGCCAGACCACACAGCCGTGTTGAGGGCTGCGAACTTGTTGTCTCCAGGCGGGATGACCGTGCCGAAGTACTGCTTCACGAGATCGGGGTACTCCCTCAGCGCCGTGTCCATGTCGCAGAACAGGATCCCCTGCTGCGCCAGGTCCTCGCGGTTGCGGTGGAACACCACCTCGGACTCGTACTGCGCGGTCACGCCCGACAGGTACTGACGCTCGGCCTCAGGGATGCCGAGCTTCTCGTACGTGGCCTGCATCTGCGCCGGGAGCTGGTCCCATTCGTCGACCTGAGGCGTGGACGGCCGTAGGTAGTAGTAGATGTTCTGGAAGTCGAGCTCTGGCATGTTGACCGAGAACCACGGCGCCATCGGCTTGCGGTCGAACGTGCGAAGCGAGCGTTGGCGCATCTTCGTCATCCACCGCGGCTCGCCCTTCCACCACGAGATCTGGTTGACCACACCGTCGTTGATGCCCTTCTCGGGCGCGAAGGCGTACTCGACCTCGTCGCTCCAGCCGAGTTCGTATTTGCTGAGATCGAGATCGAACGTCGTCATCGGTCACTCCTCGCGATGCTGGGGGTGCTGCTCCGGGTACATTTCTACTACCGACATAGTAACAATGCACGCGGGCGCTCCGCCCCAGTGCACCCCCGAAATCCACAATTCACACGGAAGAGGGAGCGAGGGGGCGAGGGCGTCACGCAGCGTGGTCGCCGACAACTTCGACGCGAGCTGCGATGCGGGGGTTGAACGAGGCGTCGAGGTCGGCATCGGACGGGGCGTCGATCTCGATGAAGATGCACTCACCGGGACACGCCTCGGCAGCGTCGATCACGTGCGACACGAGACGGGGCCTCACCGCCGCCAGGCTCGCCGACCCACCGGGATCGTTGAGCACGGAGCCGGACTGCGCGACATAGGCGATGCCGTCCTCGAGCTGCACGAACACGTCGCCGCAATGGTCGACGCACAGCCCGTCGCCGGTGCACAGGTCTTGATCGATCCAAACGCGCATCTCGGTGCAGGCTACCGGCCATCCGCTCGCCCACAGGGTCGCCGTTTCTCCACCAGCCGCCCACGTCGCGCCGTAGCCTGCCGGGCGTGTACGACGTGTCGCAGCTCCGAATCTTCACCGAACCCCAGCAAGGAGCCACTTACAACGACCTGCTGGCCGTCGCTGGCGTTGCCGAGCGCCTCGGCTTTGGCGCCTTCTTCCGCAGTGACCACTACCTGGCCATGGGATCAGCGCTCGACGAGGGTGGCCTGCCGGGCCCGACCGACGCCTGGATCACGCTCGCCGGCCTGGCCCGCGACACGGAGCGCATCCGCCTCGGCACCCTCGTCACGTCAGCCACGTTCCGACGGCCTGGGCCGCTCGCCGTCGCAGTCGCCCAGGTAGACCACATGTCCAATGGCCGCGTGGAGCTCGGTCTCGGAGCCGGCTGGTACGAGGAGGAGCACGCCGCCTACGGCATCCCGTTCCCGGACGTGGGCGAGCGATTCGATCGACTCGAGGAGCAACTGGCGATCATCACCGGCTTGTGGACCACGGCGGAAGGCGAGCTCTTCTCGTTCGACGGCCAGCACCATTCGGTCACCGACAGCCCTGCACTGCCCAAGCCCGTGCAGCATCCGCTGCCGGTGATCATCGGCGGCGGCGGGCCGAAGCGCACACCGGCGTTGGCGGCCAGGTTCGCCACCGAGTTCAACACGCCGTTCCTCCCCATCGACGCCTTCTGCACCCAGCGCGATCGCGTGATCGCCGCGTGTGAAGCCGCGAGCCGCGACCCGTCGACCATCACGTTCTCGGCAGCGGCCGTCGTGTGCGCCGGCAGCGACCGAGCCGAGTTCGCACGGCGGGCTGCGGCCATCGGGCGCGAACCGGACGAGATTCGCGAGAACGGCGTCGCCGGCACTGTCGAGGAGGCCCACGCGACCATGCAGCGTTGGCACGAGGCCGGCGCCGAGCGGCTATATCTGCAGGTGCTCGACCTTGGCGATCTCGATCATCTCGAAACGATCGCTTCCATCACGACCTCCTGATTGCGCTCCTCGTTCCCTCACCGTCGCCGGCGATAGGTTCCCGCCGATGACTGTCCCTCCTGTTGCCGAACAACGTCCGCACACGTGGGAACGACCCACGGGTACGGTGCATGACCCGTGGGCGTGGCTCGCCGACCGCAACGACCCGGCGACGGTGGCCTACCTCGAGGCCGAGAACGTCTACGCCGCCACCTGGTTCGGCGACGACGGCCGTTCGGAGTCGGTGGAGGCCATTTTCGGTGAGATTCGCTCCCGAGTTCAAGAGGACGACCGTTCTGTGCCAGCCCCCGACGGCGGCTGGTTCTACGTTTCACGCACCCGTGAAGGGGCCGCCTATCCCATCTATTGCCGCGGTCGGCGCTCCGATGACGCTGAGCACCAGGTGTTGCTCGATGTCAACCGTGAGGCCGAGGGGCACGAGTTCATGTCGATCGGCGCCTTCGAGCCGACGCCCGATCATCGCTGCTTCGCATGGTCGAGCGACATCAGCGGCGACGAGAAGTACTTGCTCCGAGTGCGCGACGTCGGCGACGACGACGGTGGTGGTGACGGGTCCGTCGGCGCCGATCACGACGAGGTGGCCGACACGTCGGCCGCCGGTGTGGCGTGGTCGGCCGACGGTGAGTGGCTGTTCTACTGCAAGCACGACGAACAGATGCGCCCGTTCGAGGTGTGGCGCCACCGGATCGGTACGCCGGCCGTCGATGACGTCCTCGTGCTGCGTGAGGACGACGAGCGCTTCTATCTCTCGATCGAGTCGACCCGCAGCGCCGAATGGATCCTGATCACGGCCGAGAGCCAGAACTCGAGCGAGGTGCAGGTGCTGGAAGCAGGCCGGCCCGACGAGCCACCAACCCTCGTTCGGCCTCGCGGCGACGGCCACGAGTACTACCTCGATCACTGGGGCGACGTGTTCGTCGTGCTGACCAACGAGGATGCCGAGGACTTCCGGGTCATGACGGCGCCCGTGAACGCACCCGGCGACTGGACCGAGCTGGTGCCGCACGTGCAGTCGAACCGGATCGTGTCCGTCGTCGCCTTCGAGGGACACCTCGTGCTGCACGAGTGGCATCAGGCCCAGCAGCGGTTGCGAATCCTGTTCGCCGACGGGACGGAACGCACGATCGACACCGGCGACGAGCCGCACGCCGTCGACCTCGATTCCAACCACGAGTACGTCACCGATGTACTGCGCTTGCGCATCCAGTCGCTGACGGCACCGCCCGCGGTGTACGACG
>JACDHN010000151.1 GCA_013821025.1 Acidimicrobiia bacterium
TTGGGGCAGCGCTTCTCGAAGAACCCATCTTTCGTGGAGCCGTCGGGGAAGCGCCTGAACGTGATGCACCGCCCGGCGAGGTGCGGCAGCAGTACCGGCGCGATCCTGGCGTAGTAGTCGATGACCTCGGACTTCGTGAAGCCACTCGGATAGAGCTGCTTGTCGAGATTCGTCAGCCTCAGTGTCCGCCCCCCGACGGCGAACTCGACGGGCTTGGTCACGCGCTCTTGCGCGACTTCTTTGCTGCGGCGACGCTCGCTTCGAGGGCCGCCATCAGGTCGACGACCTTTGGCTTCTCACTGCTGACCTCGGGCACCTCGAACTCCTCGCCCCCGGCCTTGCGTTCGATCAGGTCGAGCACCTGCTCGCGGTACTCGTCGTGGTACTTGTCGGGTTCGAACCCAGCGGTGAGGGAGTCGACCAGCGACTCCGCCATGGTGACTTCCTTCTTCTGTACCTTCACGTCGTCGAGTGTCGCCAGCTCCTCGATGTCCTCGGCGTCGACGACCTCGTCGGCATACGCCAGGGTCGACATCACCAGCCGACCGTCGACGGCGCGGATGGCAGCCGTGTGCTGCTTGTTGCGCATCACGAACCGGCCGATGGCGACCTTGCCGCTCTCCTCCATCGCCTTCGCCAACAGCACATACGGTTTGGGGTTGGCATCGGGAGCCACGTGGTACGTGCCGTCGTAGTACATCGGATCGATCTCGGACAGGTCGACGAACTCTTCCAGCTCCACGGTCTTCGTGGCCGAGGGCATCAGCGGCTCGAGCTCCTCGGGGTCGACGACGACGTAGCGGCCCTTCGACACCTCATAGCCCTTCACGATGTGCTCGTCGGGCACCTCCTCACCGTCCTCGTCGGACACCTTGCGGTACCGGATGCGGCTCATCGTGCGTTCGTCGAGCTGGTTGAATGACACGCTCTTGCGCTTGACGGCGTTGAACAGCTTGACCGGGATGGCGACCAGCCCGAAGCTGATCGTGCCGGTCCACACAGGTCGGGGCATGTCCCCATTGTGCCTGATCAGCCCACGGGAGACCACACCGGAAGGAACGGACGTTCGTCGGTGTCATCCGGCGAGCACGGCGCGAGCCACGAGGTCGGTGCCGAACGCTGTCAGCAGCGCCAGGTAGAGCAGCCCCGTGGCGGCCATCACGGCCGAGTACTGCCGCTCTCGCAGCGCCGCGTTCGTGACGACGACGAGCACGATGGTGCTCAGCGCACAGGCCACCCAGAACCAGCCGAGCGTGCCGTTCCAACCGTCATCGACGTTGCCGGCCAGCACGGCCAGCATCCCCGTCGGCAGCAGCATCACCGCCACCTCGGCCGGCCACACCCATCCCAGCGCTCCCACCAACTCGTTGAGCAGACGGCGAGGCAGTCCGGGCTGCACCAGATACCAGTGGCCGAGCAGCATGGCGTCGGTGATCGCCCCGATGAACGCCGCCCCGACGAGCGTGCGTGCAAGGGCCACCGCCACGTACCTGCCAGAACCCTCGGCAGAACCAGACGCCGCGTCACCTGCCGCTGCAACGAGCCCGACGACGCCGGCCACGACGGGCAGCAGGTCGACGAGCGGCGGGAACTCTGGTCCTGTGCCCGTGGCGTCGCTGCGCTGGCGAACGATGCCGGTCATCTCGGCCACCCGCTCACTTCGGCGGTCATGGTCAGCGCGTCGATTCCGCACGTCGGCCCGACGGCGGATCACCGATATCGCCAGGCCGGTCAGGCACGTGGCGGCGACAACCGCCGACGCTACGTCGCGCACGGGCACCCTGTCGTAACGGAGCCCGGTCACGAGGGATCCGACGGCGATGACGGCGAACGTCCCCCGCAGCAGCCATCCGTACCCGAGACCGACCACCCGGCGGCGGGTCGTGAACCAGCAGAAGAACATCCCTCCGGTCGCCCACTGCAGCAGCACCGTGGCAACCTCGAGACGAATCACGAAGTGGCAGGGTAACGGCGTAGCCTGAGGCGCCCATGGCCCGACCAGGACCCCTCGCCGTGCTCGTGGGTGCGCTGACCATCTCGACGCTCTCGGGGTGCATAATCGGCGAGCGGCCCTCGTTGTCCGAGGCGCCCGGCGCGCCCGGCGAGCCGACCGGCGATGCCGCCATCGACGCCGTGCTCGAGCTGCTCGACTCGGCGCCGTCGGCGCGGTTCTCGGCCGACTTCACGATCCTGACCCGCTTCGGCGGGATCGAGACCGATGCGGAGGTGGTGCAGCTATCCGAGGACCGTCGCACCGTGACGATCGGCGACGTCCAGTTCCGTCTCGACGGCGCCGACAGATCGACGTGCAATCTGGCGTCGGGCGACTGTGCGTCGGGCGTGAAGAACAACCGCATCAGCGACCTGCAGATCACGCACCGCTTCTACGCCGAGGAGGCCGCCATCCGGCTGCGCCAGGACGCCGGCGCCAGGACCGGGACCACGGACGCCCAGCAGACCGAGATCGCCGGGCAGCCGGCAACATGCGTCGTGATCCCGCTGGGCGGCGGAGACGTGCAGTACTGCGCCCTTGCCAGTGGCGTGCTGGCACTCATCGATGACGCCGACGTGCACATCGAGCTCACCGGCTATGACGCTTCGGTCGCCGCCAGGGATCTCGCCTCCGACTGACGTCGCCCGTTCTCGGTCGAGCGGCGCTGCCGTCACACCCCAGCCGTAGGGTCCGTCGCACCGACTTCCCCCACACCTCGATCGTTCGTGGGGTTTGCAATGGATTCCTTCTGTGCTTGGCGCCGCTTCCCTCGGGCCGGCGTCGACCCGATCTCGTCGCCGGGCGCGGCGTTGGCCGTGGTGTCGATGGCGATGCACCGACCACTGCGTCACGAGACGCTCGTCCTGGCTCTCGACGCCGAACGCCGCGGTGTCGCCGTGGTCGTCGTCGACGGCACCGTCGACCCCGACTCGGTGGTCGTCGTCGCCGAGTGCATCGCCAACGCCGTCGCCGGGTCCGCTCCGGTCGAGGCGCTGGTGCTGGCAACCGTTCGGCCTGCTGGCGCCGATGATGCCGACGACGCCAACGATGCCGATGACAACCTCGACGATGACCCCGACCACTGGTTCGAGGCCAGCGAGATCGTCGAGGCCTGCGGTCTGGAGCTCGTCGAGTGGTTCGTCATCAGCGGTGATGACACCACCGAGCGCATCCGCTGCCCGCGCGACGACACCGGCGAGCGCCCGCGATGGTGATCGCTCAGTACGCCTGGCGGGACCGGCGCTCGGCCGGGCTCAACCGCAGGCCGGCGGCGCGCAGGCGGCACACCAACTCACGACTCTCCACCACGAGGGCACCGCCGGCGATCATCTTGGGGCGGTACTCCTCCGGGATGTCGTAGTGGTCACCCTGAAACCCGCGGCGGGGGATGCCGACACGGCCGGCGAAGTCGTGCAACTCGTCGAGCGACTCGTCGCTGACCATGTGACACCACTTGCGGCCCCGGTGCCACCACCGTGCCTCGTCGATGAGCACCGCCACACCGCCAGGGTACGGTGCGGCCCTTGAGCATCCTGTACTGGATCCTGACCGGCCTGATCGCCGGCGTGCTAGCGCGCTGGATCGTCAAGGACGAGCGCAGCGGCTGCGTGTACACGATCGCTGTCGGCGTGATTGGGGCGCTGATCGGCGGGGCGCTGATGCAAGCAGCCGACCGGCCGGGTATCAACGAGTTCTCGCTGCGCACCGTGCTCGTCGCCGCTCTCGGCGCCATCCTGTTGCTGCTCGTGCTGCAGGCCGTTCGCGGTCGCCGGCACGCCCGAGGCCGACGCTTCCGCCGATAGCTGGGTGCCACCGTCGGGAGGCGAGGAAACGGAGCAACGCGATCGGCTGGGTGCCCGGAATGCCGCTTCGTCCTTTCGCCAGCACCGCACGTCCGTGAGCTGTAGCTGCTCCACCAGCAAGGGGCGACGATCGTGTCGTCGCCATCACGTCGCTGGCAAACTGGTGCTGTGAGCGGAGATCTCGCCGAGATGGAAGCAGTGTGGCGCACGAACGTCGGCGCCGAGCCCGATTGCCGGGCAGCCGGCGACGAGCTGCTGGCGCGCTACCGCCAGCCTCATCGGGTGTACCACGGCCTGCGCCACCTTGTGTGGGTCGTGCGCCACGTGCAGTCCTTGGCCGCCGAGCCGAGCGTCGATATCGCCGACCCGGGTGCGACGGTGGCGGCGGCCTTCTACCACGACGCCGTGTACGAGCCAACGGGAACGGCCAACGAGGCACGCAGTGCCGACATCGCCGTCGCGGATCTCTCGGCTCTGAACTGGAACCCGGCTCGCTGCGAGCGCGTCGCCGAGCTCGTGCGCGCCACGGTCGAGCACCGCGCCGGTGACGACGTGGACGCCGCCGTGCTGTGCGATGCAGATCTGGCCGTACTGGCCGCCGATCCCGCCGACTACGAGGCCTACGTCAACGGCGTGCGGCGGGAGTACGCCCATGTGGACGACGACCGCTGGCGCACGGGCCGCGGCGCCGTGCTGCGCTCGTTCGTGGGACGGACGCAGATCTACGCGACGGACGCGGCGCAGCAGCGCTGGGAGGCGCGAGCGCGCGCCAACGTAGCCGCTGAGCTGGCTGCGCTCGGCGTCAGCGCTCGGGTCGGCGGGGACGGCGCGATCTCACCCTGATCGGGATCAAAGCGGGCACCCGGGACGTGGCGGCGACGATGGCACCGAACACACCCACGACAGCAATCGTGGCAGAGGTGGCCAGCACGGTCAGCACGTCCCGCATCGTACACGGGTCACAGCCGTCGCGGGCCGCGACCGGACGATCGTGTGCTTCACTTGCACCAATGAGCCAGCCCGCCCCGATGCCGACGGTCGCCGAGCCGAAGATCATCACGCGCACCGATGAATCGACCGAGACCGAGGAACCGTCAGCCGCTCACATCGTCAAGACGGATCCGGGTGAATCGGCGGCAGCCAAGGTGCTCGAGGCCCGGATCACGGGCACGCCGCTCGAAGCCCTGTGCGGTCATGTGTGGGTGCCTGCTCGCGATCCCCGCCAACTCCCCCTGTGCCAGGCATGCAAGGACGTCTACGAGCTGTACCGGGCGTTCAATGACGGCCTGTCCGGCACGCCGACCGACTGAGGGCGCCGATGAAGCTCGCTGTGCGCATCTTGGGGTCTGACGCCGCCCCACCTGTCGTGTTCCTCGGCTCCCTCGGCAGCACGATCGACATGTGGGGGCCCCAAGTCGAGGTGCTCGACGGTGAGCTGCGCGTCCTGCTCATGGATCACCGCGGGCACGGGGCCACCGACACGCCGCCTGGTCCGTACACGATCGCCGATCTCGGCGGCGACGTGCTCGAGACGCTCGACGATCTCGGGATCGAGCGCGTCCACCTCGTCGGGTTGTCGCTCGGCGCCATGACGGCGATGTGGCTTGCGGCCGAACATCCCGAGCGCGTGGCCGGCACCATGCTGCTCAGCACGTCGGCGTTCATCCCCGACGCCGGATGGGAGGACCGCGCAGCGACCGTCCGTCAGCGGGGCATGGATGCCATCGCCACCATGGTGGTGTCCAGATGGCTCACACCGCGGTGGTCCGAGGCCCACCTCGACGCCCGTGACCGCCTGGCCGCCATGGTGGCGTCGATCGATCCCGAGGGCTACGCCAACTGCTGCGGCGCCATTGCCACCATGGACTTGCGACCCCAGCTCGCCGGCATCGACGTCCCCTGCGTCGTCGTCGTCGGTCGTGACGATCCGAACACACCGCCCGAGCATGCCGAGGTCATCGCCGCCGGCATCCCGGCGGCATCGCTGGAGCTGATCGACGGCGCCCACTTCTGCAACTGGGACAACGCTGCCGTGGTCAACGACATCATCCGCAGGCACGTGCGCGCCTGACGACGTCGTGACGCTCCCCCGCCTCGACCTCCTGGCCGAGCCCGTCGACGCCACCACGGCGATCGTGCTCGCCCATGGCGGCCGGCAGAGCTCGCAGTCTGTTCCATCGGACTGGGGGCATCCGATCCTGCGCATGTGGCCGTTCGCCGATGTCGCCCGTGCGAACGCACCGGAGGCGCTCGTCGGTCTGGTGCGTTACCGGCACCGGGGATGGAACGATCGTGCGGCGGCCAAGGATCTTTGGGGTGTGCTCGATGCCGTCGGCGATGACGGCGTCACGACGATCGCACTCATCGGTCACTCGATGGGCGGCCGGGCCGTGGTGGCTGCCGGCGATCATCCTCTCGTGACGGGTGTCCTGGCGCTGGCGCCGTGGCTGCCGAGCGGCGAGCCCCTGGTGGACCTGTCAGGACGGTTCATCGTGTTCGCGCACGGCGATCGGGATCGCATCACGAGCGCCCGCTTGACGGCTGAGTACGTGTCGCGAGCCCGGCGCCAGGGTCTGCCCGTCGGCCTGTTCTCCGTAGCCGGCGAGAGCCACGCCCTGCTGCGTCGCGATGGCGACTGGAACGAGCTCGTACGCCGCTTCGTCGCCAGCACGCTATGCGGTGAGCCCGACCCGGAGTTGCTCGGCGTCGTGAGCGACGATCCGCTCCACGGTGCCGACGCCCTGCCTGCATGGACCGCAGCTGGACCGTCGGCCGGCGCCGTGATGGCCGTCGGCGCCGCCCGGCTGCGCCTTCCGCTCGGACGCAGCATCGCCGCCGATCGCTGACGGCGTGCACACCGAGCGCTCGGTACCCTCGCCCGGGTGGATGAGATCGAGATGCGTGTGCGGGCGGCGGTCGACGAGTTCCGGACTGCCGGTGTCGAGGG
>JACDHN010000152.1 GCA_013821025.1 Acidimicrobiia bacterium
CTATCCGCCGGACACGACCGATGTTCCGACCGGTGACTGGGGTGTCGCCGAACACAGCGACTACGGGCTGCTGACGATCCTGCGCCAGGACACCGTCGGTGGCCTCGAGGTGCGCACGCCGCACGGATGGATCGACGCCGCGCCGATCCCGGACTCGTTCGTGATCAACCTCGGCGACATGCTCGACCGGATGACGGCGGGCCGGTACCGCTCCACGCCCCACCGCGTCCGGCCGTCCGTCGATACCGAACGGCTGTCGTTCCCGTTCTTCTTCGATCCCGGCTGGGACGCAGAGGTGAGGCCGGTTCCGCTGGCCGGGGAGCCTCCCGCCGACGACGCCGAGACCCGCTGGGACGGCACCAGCCTGCGCCATCTCTCTGGCACCTACGGCGACTATCTGTGGTCAAGGGTGTCGAAGGTCTTTCCCGATCAGGCGCGCGGCGTTGCCGAACGCTGACGCCGGAGTCGTTCTGGGCGTGGATCTCATCAGGGTCTGAAAAGATGGACGCCCAGAACGGTGGATGGCAGGAATCACGCCCAGATGGGAGTGGGTGGGAGGATGGCGCGGATGAGTGACGGGGGCGCACGCGTGACGGTGGACATCACCGACGGCGTGGCGGACGTGCGGTTGAACCGGCCCGACAAGCGCAACGCGCTCGACGTGGCGATGTTCCAGGCGTTGGCCGCTGCCGGTGAGCAGCTGAAGACCGAGCACGGAGTGCGCGCTGTCGTGCTGTCGGGCGAGGGGGCGTCGTTCTGCGCCGGCCTCGACTTCTCCTCCTTCCAAGCCATGACCGGCAACCGCAACGGTGACGGCGACAGCGGCACGGGCGCCATCGGAGCTGTCGCCGAAGGGGCGATCACACATCTCGGCCAGCACGTGTGCTGGGTGTGGCAGGAGCTCGAGGTGCCGGTGATCGCCGCTCTCCATGGCCACGCCATCGGCGGCGGCATGCAGATCGCCCTCGGCGCCGACATTCGCATCGCCCACCCCGACACCAAGCTCTCGGTCCGCGAAGTGCACTGGGGTCTGATCCCCGACATGACGGGAACGCTTACCCTGCTCGGGCTCGTGCGGGCCGACGTCGCCAAGGAGCTCGTCTTCACCGCCCGCATGGTCGAGGCGCTCGAGGCCGCAGAGTTGGGCCTCGTCACCCGCCTCAGCGACACGCCTCGCGATGACGCCTTGTCGCTCGCCGGTGAGCTGGCTCAGCGCAATCCCGGTGCCCTGCGCGGTGCCAAGGCGCTGCTCAACCGGGCGGCGGCCGCGCTGGCGGCCGAGCAGTTCGAGGCCGAGCGCCGCACGATCGCCTCGCTGATCGGCTCGCCCAACCAAGTGGAAGCAGTGATGGCCAACTTCGAACAGCGCCCACCCACGTTCGCCGACCCCACCTGACCCCACCTCCAGAATGGGCGTGTCGCCGGGCGGGCGATCGCGTAGGATGTCGAATTCACCGTTCGGGTCAGCGTCGCCCCGAGCGTCCACCCAAGCCGTTTCTGACTTCCGTGGATGAGGAGCGATGCAACAACCCACCCGCAGGGTCGGTCTCTACGACTCGCGCTTCGAACATGACTCCTGTGGTGTGGCGTTCGTCGCCCACATCAGGGGCGAGGCCAGCCACGAGCTGGTGACCACTGGGCTGACGGCGCTCACGAACCTGGCACACCGCGGCGCCACCGGAGCCGAGAGCGACACCGGTGACGGCGCCGGGATCCTGTTGCAGATCCCTGATCGATTCCTGCGCGCAGTTGCCGGGTGCCAGTTGCCGCCGGCCGGCCAATACGCCGTCGGAAACGCGTTCTTGCCGACCGATCACATCGCTGCCGAGAAGGCCCAGGCCGCTGTGGAAACCATCGTCACCGACGAGCATCTCAGCGTTCTCGGCTGGCGCGACATCCCCATCGTCCCCGAGTGCCTGGGGATCACGGCGCGCGCCGCCATGCCCAGGATCCGCCAGCTGTTCCTCGCCGACCCTGTCGGCGGCGCCGGCATCGACCTCGACCGCAAGGTGTTCATCGTGCGCAAGCGCATCGAACACGAGCTCGAGCACGAGCTGGCCACGTACTTCCCGTCGCTCTCCGCCCGCACCGTTGTCTACAAAGGCATGTTCACGACACCCCAGCTCTCCGAGTTCTATCCAGACCTGTCCGACGAGCGCCTGGAATCGGCGCTGCTGCTCGTGCACAGCCGGTTCTCGACGAACACGTTCCCGTCATGGCCGCTGGCCCACCCGTATCGCTACGTGGCCCACAACGGTGAGATCAACACCGTGCAGGGCAACCAGAACTGGATGCGAGCCCGCGAGGCGATGCTGGCCAGCGAGTTGTTGCCGGGCCTGGAGCGCGCCTACCCGGTCTGCACGCCGGGCGCCTCCGACACGGCCCGTTTCGACGAGGTGCTGGAACTGCTGCACCTCGCTGGGAGGTCACTCCCGCATGCCGTGCTGATGATGATCCCGGGGGCGTGGGAGAACGACGCCGAGATGGACCCGGCTCAGCGGGCGTTCTACCGCTTCCATTCTTCGCTGATGGAGCCGTGGGATGGCCCTGCGAGCGTCACGTTCACCGATGGCACCGTCATCGGCGCCGTGCTCGACCGCAACGGTTTGCGCCCCAGCCGCTACTGGGTCACCGATGACGACCTCGTGGTGATGGCGTCCGAGGTCGGCGTGATCGACATCGAGCCGGCGCGGGTGATCACGAAAGGTCGCCTGCAGCCGGGACGCATGTTCCTCATCGACACGTCGAAGGGACGCATCGTCGACGACGGTGAGATCAAAGCCTCGCTCGCCGCCGCTCGGCCCTACCAGCAATGGCTCGACGCCGGACTCGTGGAGCTGGCCGACCTCCTGCCCCGCGAGCATCAGGTGTTCAGCCATCACAGCGTGCTGCGCCGACAGCAGATGTTCGGCTACAGCCACGAGGAGTTGAAGGTGATCCTGGCGCCGATGGCGCTCAACGGCACGGAGCCGATCGGCTCGATGGGCACCGACACGCCGATCGCCGTGCTCTCCACCAGACCCCGGCTGCTGTTCGACTACTTCTCACAGCTGTTCGCCCAGGTCACGAACCCCCCGCTCGATGCCATCCGCGAGGAGATCGTCACCGCCGTCGGGTCGACCATCGGACCGGAGTCCAACCTGTTGTCGCCGGGTCCGGAGAGCTGCCGTCAGCTCGTGCTGCCGTTCCCGATCATCGACAACGACGAGCTGGCCAAGATCATCCACGCCAACGACTCCGGGGAGCAGCCGGGGTTGGCCGCCCACGAGGTCAAGTGCCTGTACCGGGTGAGCGGCGGAGGCTTGGCGCTGGAGCGGGCGCTGTCGGCTATTTGCTCCGATGTGTCGACGGCCATCGAGCGCGGGGCACGTGTCATCGTGCTGTCGGACCGCAACGCCGACGAGGTCGAGGCCCCGATCCCGTCACTGCTGTCCACCGCGGCCGTGCATCACCACCTGGTGCGCACGAAGCAGCGCACGCAAGTCGGCATGATCGTGGAGTCCGGTGACGCCCGCGAGGTGCACCACATGGCGCTGCTGATCGGGTACGGAGCCGGCGCCATCAACCCGTATCTGGCGTTCGAGTCGATTGAGGACCTCATCGCCGCAGGGATGCACGGGCTCGGCGATTCTGATCCCATCAAGGCCGTGCGCAGCTACATCAAGTCCTGCGGCAAGGGCGTGCTCAAGGTGATGTCGAAGATGGGTGTGTCGACGGTCGCCAGCTACACGGGCGCCCAGATCTTCGAGGCGGTCGGACTCGGCGCCGAGCTGGTCGACAAGTACTTCACCGGCACCGTCAGCCGGCTCGGGGGCATCGGTCTCAAAGAGCTGGCGGCCGAGGTGGCGGCGCGCCACGCCGTCGCCCACCCCACGCGTCCCGAGGAGCGGGCCCACCGCCAGCTCGAGCTTGGCGGCGAGTACCAGTGGCGCCGCGAGGGTGAACACCACCTGTTCAACCCCGAGACCGTGTTCAAGCTGCAACACGCCACTCGCTCCAAGCAGTACGGCATCTTCAAGGAGTACACGAAGCTGGTCGACGATCAGTCGTCGCGTCTGGCCACGCTGCGCGGTCTGTTCGAGTTCGACATCGAGGGCCGCGAGCCGGTGCCGATCGACGAGGTGGAGCCGGCGAGCGAGATCGTGAAGCGCTTCTCAACAGGGGCCATGAGCTATGGGTCGATCTCTGCCGAGGCCCACGAGACGCTGGCCATGGCGATGAACTCGATCGGCGCCAAGTCGAACACCGGCGAGGGCGGTGAGGACGTCGACCGGCTGTACGACGCAGGGCGCCGCTCGGCTGTGAAGCAGGTGGCGTCGGGACGGTTCGGCGTCACGGCCGAGTACCTGACGAACTGTGATGACATCCAGATCAAGATCGCCCAGGGCGCCAAGCCCGGTGAGGGCGGCCAGCTACCAGGCCACAAGGTGTACCCGTGGATCGCCAAGACCCGGTACTCCACGCCAGGCGTCGGTCTGATCAGCCCGCCACCCCACCACGACATCTACTCCATCGAGGACATCAAGCAGCTGATCCACGACCTGAAGAACGCCAACCCTCGAGCCCGGGTTCATGTGAAGTTGGTGGCCGAGGTCGGTGTTGGCACGGTCGCCGCAGGCGTCAGCAAGGCCAAGGCCGATGTCGTGCTGATCTCCGGCCACGACGGGGGCACGGGTGCCAGCCCGCTCACGTCGCTCAAGCACGCCGGTGGACCATGGGAGCTCGGTCTGGCCGAGACCCAGCAGACGCTGTTGTTGAACGGCCTGCGGGACCGCATCGTGGTGCAGACCGACGGTCAGTTGAAGACCGGGCGTGACGTCGTGATCGCCGCCCTGCTCGGCGCCGAGGAGTACGGCTTTGCCACTGCACCGCTCGTCGTGTCGGGCTGCATCATGATGCGCGTCTGCCATCTCGACACGTGCCCGGTCGGCATCGCCACCCAGAATCCTGAGCTGCGCCAGCGCTTCACCGGGCAACCCGAGTTCGTCGTCAACTTCTTCGAGTTCATCGCAGCGGAGGTCCGCGAGCTGATGGCTGGCCTCGGCTTCCGCACCATGGACGAGATGATCGGCCACGTCGAGGCACTCGACACCAGAGCGGCGATCGACCATTGGAAAGCATCGGGCCTCGACCTCAGCCCGATCCTGACAGTGCCCGAGAACCCCTACCACCAGACGCTGGTGCAGTCGGTCGGTCAGGATCACGGTCTCGAAGCCGCGCTCGATCAGCAGCTGATCGGGCTGGCGGCGCCGGCGCTCGAAAATGCCGAGCATGTCGACATCGACCTGCCGGTTCGCAACGTCAACCGCACCGTAGGCACGTTGCTCGGCCACGAGGTCACGAAGCGATGGCGCGGCGACGGCCTTCCCGACGGCACGATCAACGTGACCTTGCGCGGTTCGGCCGGTCAGAGCCTCGGAGCGTTCCTGCCACGAGGCATCACCCTGCGTCTGATCGGCGACGCCAACGACTACTTGGGCAAGGGTCTGTCGGGCGGGCGACTGGTCGTCCACCCCGATCCGTCTTCGCCGTTCCAGGCGGAGGACCAGATCGTGGCCGGCAACGTGATCGCCTACGGCGCCACCGGTGGGGAGATCTTCCTGCGCGGTGTCGTGGGCGAGCGGTTCTGCGTGCGCAACTCGGGCGCGCTGGCCGTCGTGGAGGGCGTCGGCGACCACGGATGTGAGTACATGACCGGCGGGCGCGTCGTCGTGCTCGGATCCACCGGCCGCAACTTCGGCGCTGGGATGTCCGGTGGCGTCGCCTACGTGTATGACCACGACGGCGACTTCGGCTCGCGCGTCAACTACGACATGGTGTCGCTCGATGAGCTGGACCACGACGACGAGTCGTTCCTGCACGACGTGATCCAGCGCCACCACGAGCTCACCGGCTCAGCAGTCGCCCGCCGCGTGCTGGCTGCGTGGACGACCGAGTCCAGTCGCTTCCGCAAGGTGATGCCGTCGGACTACAAGCGGGTGTTGGCGGTGATGGCAGACGCCGACGCCGACGGCCTCGACGAGGACGCCGCCATGCGCAAGATCATGGAGTCTTCTCATGGATGACGTGTCGCGCACCGGCGAGCGTCGTGCCGCCGGGCACAGCGAGCCAGCCGA
Source organism: Acidimicrobiia bacterium (assembly GCA_013821025.1). Lineage (GTDB taxonomy): Bacteria > Actinomycetota > Acidimicrobiia > Acidimicrobiales > Ilumatobacteraceae > JACDHN01. Next base: position 6,117 of record JACDHN010000152.1, read on the forward strand.
TCGAGGAGAACCGAAGGGCCGACGAGGAGGCCACCAGAATGGGTGAGCCGCGGGGGTTTCTGATGTGGGAGCGGGAGTTGCCGGCGCGACGGCCGGTTGCGGTGCGCCTGCGCGATTGGAAGGAGGTGTACGACGAGTTCGACGCCGAGACGCTGACGCAGCAGTCCGGACGCTGCATGGACTGCGGCATCCCGTTCTGCAACAACGGTTGCCCGCTCGGCAACCTGATCCCGGACTGGAACGACCTCGTGTACCGGGATCATTGGCGAGACGCCGTCGAGCGCCTGCACGCCACGAACAACTTCCCGGAGTTCACGGGCCGTTTGTGCCCTGCTCCGTGCGAGACGGCGTGCGTACTCGGCATCAACTCCGATCCGGTGACCATCAAGCAGGTCGAGGTGTCGATCGTGGACAGGGCCTGGGACGAGGGTTGGATCGCTCCACAGATCCCGTCGGTACGCACCGGCAAGCGGGTCGCCGTGATCGGTTCCGGTCCTGCCGGCCTGGCCACGGCTCAGCAGCTCACGCGTGCCGGCCACGACGTCGTCGTGCTCGAGCGCGCCGACCGCATCGGCGGGCTGCTGCGCTACGGCATCCCCGAGTTCAAGATGGAGAAGCGCCACGT
>JACDHN010000153.1 GCA_013821025.1 Acidimicrobiia bacterium
GCTCACGGCGGTGCGTGGGGGCCGGGGGGCAGCCCCGACTCGCCGGCGACGTCGATCGGGCGGCGGTCGTGTTCGTCTTTCTCCCGTCCTGCCCGCAACACGAATTCGACGCGCGTCTCCCGAGTGACATCGTCGTCCTGGGCGAGGTCGCGCAACGGTCGCAGTCGCTCCTCGCGCCGTTCGATGCGGAACGGGCCGACCCGCAGGCTCAGGTACAGGATTGCGCCGAGCAGGATCGGGAAGAAGAGCTGGGCGATGCGGTACGACGCCACCCCGAGAGACGCCACCGACCGACTCAGGTTGAAACCGATCAGCGTCGGGATGTAGACGCCTTCGACGATCCCGAGCCCACCGGGCGTGATCGGGATGACGGCGACGACGTTGGCCAGTCCGAAGGCGATGATCAACCCGTCGAAGTCGAGGGATTGCCCGAATGCCCGCAAGAACACCCACAGCGACACGGCGTCGAACATCCAGTTCGCCGCCGCCCAGGCGACGACGCGTCGTAGCAGAGCCCGGTCACTGATCAGTTGTGCCAGACGCTCGCCGATCTGGCGGATCACCTCCGCGACCCGGTCCTCGTCGAAGCGGAACTTGCGGGCCAACCACCGGAGCGCCCGCTCGGCCCGCCCCTGGCCTTCGAGCAGCCCGAACACCAAGAAGCCGGCCAGCATCATCAGCAGGATCCCGGCGAGCGCCGCCGTGCCGTACAGCGGGTTCACGCCGCGCCTTGGGATCGACACCAGCAGCCCGATCCAGAAGATCAGGTTGAGCACCACGGCCGAACCAAGCGCGGCTGTGGCAAGCGCGAAGCCGGCGTCGGGCCCGCTCACGTTGGACAGCGTGAGCAATCGGTAGCCCAGCGCCGGGCCGGCGGCGCTGCCACCTGGCACAATCAGCGACATCGCCTTCGTGCTCATCTGAATCCGGAACATGCGCATCGGCGACACCGACCGGCCCGCCTCCCCAAGCGCCGCCTTCGTGAGCAGCGAGTAGCTGTAGAACGCCGCCACTTGCAGCCCGAGTCCTACGACGAGCAGCATCGGCTGCACATCGCGCAGCTCCGTGAGCGCCTTGCGGAAGCCTGGGATCACGGGCAACACGAACAGCCACAACACGAGCGCGAACAGCAGCAGCTTCAGCGTGAATCGCACCGGCTTGCGGCGCGCCACCTGGGTGACGGTACCCGTGACCGCCCCAGCAACGCCCACCGACTCGGCATCGGGTTCGGGCACCGCCGATGCCATGCCCCGGTCCGCCAAGCCGTCCGCCGGGTGGTCCTTGCTCACGTCGTCCTTGCTAGCCGATCGAGCGCAGGCCGCGCAGCATGACCGTCATCCGGCCAGGGTGATCACCCGATGGAGGCGCTCTACCAGCCGCGGGCGCAACTCGGCCGTTGTCTTGCCCAGGTGGACGAGCACCAGCTCCCGGTCCGGGACGACGACGCAGAACTGTCCTTCGTAGCCGTGGGCCCCGAACGCTCGCGGATACTGCGGCCACGTCCACCAGTGTCGTCCGTACCCGAACCCGGACTCCGGATCGAGAGCAATCCGGTGGCGGGCGTGATCGGTCCAGCCCTCTGGCAGCACTCGCCGGCCTTCGGAGACCCCATCGTTGCGATACAGCTCACCGAAGCGGGCGAAGTCACGCGCCGTGGCGTACACGTAGGACGAACCCACGAACGTGCCCGCCGGATCGAAGACCGGATCGGCCGATGCCATCCCGGCCGGGGAGAAGAGGCGCGTGGTCAGGAACTTGCGCATGCCCTGCTCGCCGCCGCCGACGGCCTCGCCCAGGACGCGGCAGATGATGTTCGTCGAGCCCGAGGCGTAGTTCCACACCGTGCCGGGCGGATGCTCCAACGGCAACGCTGCTGCGTAGCCGGCGTGGTCGTCAGCTCCCGAGCCGAACAGCATCTCCAAGCAGTTCGAGGTTGCGTCGTCGACGTAGTCCTCCACGAAGTGCAGACCTGAGCGCATCTCCAACAGGTCGAGCAGCGTGATCGCCTCCTTGTCGGTTCCCTTCCAACCGGGTACGGCCGCCGGGGCATCCAGCTCGATCAAACCTTCTTCGACGGCGATCCCGATGGCGGCGTGGGTGATGCTCTTGGCCATCGACCACGACGTGAGCGCGGTGTCGGCGTCGATCCTGCGCTCAGGTTGGAATAGATCGGCCGGTTGGACGCCGTACCGCTCGGCCACCACGTTGCCGCCGATCATCACGATGACAGCGAGCGATAGGCCCTCGACGCCTGGCCGGGCGAACAAGTCTTCCAGCTCGTCGTCGAACGTCATCGCCGACTCAACCCCGATCCCGGTCGAGCCACTTGTGGGGTGTGTCGGGCGCCGGCGCAGTGGCCAGCGAGATCGCTTCGTCCACCGAGCGGGCCCGCTGAGCGAGCATGCGATGGGCGCCGCGCACGAAGTTGGCCTCGACGGCGCGGTCGAAGAACGAGAGCAGCGGCGAGAAGTAGCCCTCGACATCGAGAAACGCCACCGGCTTCGACAGCAGCCCGAGCTGGTTCCAGGTGAGCACCTCCAGCACCTCGTCGAGCGTGCCGAAGCCACCGGGAAGGGCGATGAACCCGTCGGCCAGTTCGGCCATGCGCGCCTTGCGCTGGTGCATCGACGTCGTGGTCTCCAGCGTGGTGAGTCCCTGGTGGGCGATCTCGGCCCGCACGAGCAGCTCGGGCATCACCCCGGTCACCTCGCCGCCGGCTGCCAAAGCGGCGTCTGCCATCACTCCCATCAGCCCCACCTGGCCACCGCCGTACACCAAGCCGATACCCCGTCCGGCCAGTGTGGAGCCCAATTCCTCGGCTACTGCCACGTACGCCGGGTCGTTGCCGACGTTGGAACCGGAGTACACGCACACGCGTCGCGATGGCCGCTGGGAAGGGGGCATGGCGACCTACTGTGCCACCTGCCGTTGATGCGGAACCATTCGATACCGGTCGGTAAACCGGGTCGCGTCGCTCAGAATCGAAGAACCTGGTATGGCACGCCGGCGCCTCCAGGCGCTTCGGCGGCCGCGTCATGAACGGTAGTTTGAGCTTCCATGTTCGACCCGGACCTCGAAGCTGCCGCCGCAGCGGTGCAGCTCGCCGCAGGGGTGGTCAGCTCCGGGATCGCCGCACTCGCCGCCGTCGGCGGGCCTGACCGCTCCCAGGTGCTGGCCTACGACATCGCCCACTCGGCCTCTGCTCTTGGGACCGCCCAATCGATGCTCGAGTACGGGGCGCGAGGTGACGACGAGGCCCGCTTGACATGTGCGTTCACCGCCGACGTCGTGCATGAACTGCTGTGCCGGGTCGCCGGCCGCGAACAGCAATGGGCCGTCGCCCGCGGCGCACTCGAACCAGCCGCCGACTTCATGGCAACGTTTCGGCATCCGCACGTCGTGGCCTCACTCGCCGACGTGCCAGGTGCCCGCCACCTCGACGGCGACATGGAGATGGTGCAGGACACGTTCCGCTCGTTCGCCACCAACGTCGTCACGCCTCACGCCGAGCACGTGCACCGCGCCAACGGCGACGTCCCAGAGGACGTGATCAGCGGGCTGGCCGAGATCGGCGCCTTCGGCCTCAGCGCCCCGTCACAGTACGGAGGCTTCTCGGAGGGTGGGACCGACGAGTACCTGGCCATGGTCATCGCCACCGAGGAGCTGTCACGCGCCAGCCTCGGCATCGGGGGCTCACTGATCACCCGCCCCGAGATCCTCACGAGAGCCCTGGTGAAGGGTGGCACCGAAGCGCAGAAGGAGCACTGGCTACCGAAGCTGGCTTCCGGCGAGCTGATGGCAGCAGTCGCCGTCACCGAACCCGACTTCGGCAGCGATGTCGCCGGCCTGAAAGTGACGGCGACGGCGGCGAAAGGTCCCGACGACCGGCCGGGGTACGTCATCAACGGCGTCAAGACGTGGTGCACGTTTGCCGGCCGAGCCGACGTGTTGATGCTGCTGGCGCGCACCGACCCCGACCGCTCCAAGGCGCACCGTGGTCTGTCGCTGTTCGTCGTGCCGAAGCCTCGCGGCGACGCTCACGGGTTCGAGTTCGACCAAGACGTCGACGGCACAGCAACCGGAGGGAAGATGGAAGGTCGTCCCATCGACACCATCGGCTACCGCGGCATGCACAGCTACGAGCTCGCGCTCGACGACTGGTGGGTGCCAGAAGATCACCTGATCGGCGAGGACGGCGGAACCGGACGTGGTTTCTACCTCCAGATGGAGGGCTTCGAGAATGGTCGGCTGCAGACCGCGGCCAGGGCGCTCGGCGTGATGCAGGCCGCCTACGAGTCGGCGTTGGAGTACTCCAAGAACCGCGTCGTGTTCGGCACGTCCGTGTTCGACTACGAGCTGACCCAGGTCAAACTTGGTCGGATGGCGTTCATCATCCAGGCCGCCCGCCAGTTCTCCTACGAGGTGGCCCGCAAGATGGCCGGCGGCGAAGGGACACTGGAGGCGAGCATGGTGAAGGCCTACGTGTGCAAGGCCGCCGAGTGGGTCACACGGGAGGCGATGCAGATACACGGCGGCTTCGGTTACGCCGAGGAGTACGCGGTGAGCCGCCTTTTCGTCGACGCCCGTGTGCTGTCGATCTTCGAGGGCGCCGACGAGACGTTGTGCCTCAAGGTCATCGCCCGACGGCTGACCGCCGAGCCGCAGGGAGCTCAGCCGCCTGGCTGAAGCTCGGCGAGGTCGACATTGCACTCCTCGTACAACCCGAGGATCTCTTCGTTGCTGGGCATGTCGCCTCCGCCTTCCATGCCGAGCTCCATCGACTTGTCGAGCACGCAATCGGCCTGTTCTTCTTGAGACCGAGGTCGAGCAACTGCTGACGGAGGTTGTCCAGCATGTCCTCGGCCGATGAGGTCTCGGATTCCTCACCGTCACCGGTGTCCGCAGGACCGGCCTCGGTGGTCTCGGTGCTGGGGCTCTCATCGTGTGTATGACGCAACCTGTTACGACACACGTCGTCGAGAAGAACAACACCTTTATCCCAGCTTGCGGTGGTCCCAACTCACGAAGCGCTCGGGCTCGATCCTGATCCCGATCCGTTTGCGCGCTTGCTGCGCAAGGAACTCCACGGCCTGCGGGCTCGTAGCAACATCGCCGTTGTAACGTTTTGCAACGGTCCTGCCGATCTCCAGGGCGGTCTCGTAGTCCTCGATCAGCTTCGCCGTGCCGACGATCTCCACGCCGCGCAGTTCCTCGTAGGAGTCGCCAGCCTCCACCAGCCCGGTGATCTTGGCGTCGCGGCGCAGGTTGGCGATCTTCTGGCTCTTGGCGAACGTCCAGAACACAATGTCGCCTTCGACGAGCGCATACCACATGGCCACCACGTGTGGGTGACCGCTGGGACCGATGGTGGCGACGTTCAGCACCCGCTCCTCATGTAGGAACGCGGTGATCTCGTCTGTGGTCATGATGATCTGTTCTCGGCGGCTCGGCATCGTGCGCTCCTTCGTTGCTCCGACGCGAGTTTGAGTGCTCGGCGTCGCCGTCAGCGAAGCGAAGCGACGAGTTCCGTGGCGAGCGGGCACTCGGCCGCCAGTGACACCGAATCGGGAGCGGACCGGCCGTCGGGGCCGATGATCGCAGCCACCTGTCGCGGATCGAGGCGATCGTGGTCCGGCTCGTCGGTGGCTTCGATCGACCGACCCATCACCTCGAGGTACGGCTCGGGCAACCGCCTTCCTCTCGCGGCGACGAGCCATACAGGCACGTCGAATGCTCGCGCCACGGCGGCCAACACGGCCGAACCGAGCGCAGCGACCGCCGACGACCAAGACAACGCTCCCGCTTCCAGCAGCACAACGTCGACCCGTTCCATCGACACCGCAGCCGCCTCGATGTCCACCTGGCGCACGGAGAGATCGTCGCGCCGCAGCGACCGAACCATGGCGCTGGACCCGTACGAGCGCCCACAAACCGTCACCTCGACATCGCCGCGACGGCGTAGCGCTGCCGCCACCGTCGGGGCCCACGACGTCACGAGGACCCGGGCGTCGTCGGCCAGCGCGCCGGAAAGGCGCGAGCTGGTGGCGTCGTCATCCAGCTCGTCCACAAGGCTCAGGACCCGGGCGCCGTGCTCAGGCGCCGTGACCAGGTGCGAGCACACCCACCACAACGGCCCGTTGGTCGGATGGCGCTGCAGCACGCGCCTGGCCGCCACAACGAGCCCGGAAGAGTCGAGGTGGCGCATCGCCGTGGCGGTCTCGGTGGCGATCATCACCGGATCGGCGTCGCCGGCACGCGCCACGTATCGAAGGTGCTCGATCGGATGCAACTCGACTCAACCTACTGGAACACCGCTACTCGCTTGCTACCGTCGGCAGCCGTGGCGACGAACCCTCCGCTCGATCTCGTGCTCTCGCCGATCAACGGCGAAGCCCGCCCATTGAGCGAATGGCTGACGACCTTCCACCTGGCGAGCGTGGTGCTCGATCCGTTCACGAACGAGAGCTCGTGGATCCTGTCCACCGCGGCCCGCATCCTCGACGGGTTCCGTGAGGCCGACGTCCGCACGAACTTCGTTGTCACCGCGGACGAGGACGACGCCAGGGCGTTCGTGGGTCCGCTGGCCGAACGCTTCTTGATCTTCGCCGACCGCGACCGCGCCATCGTGAAGGCGATCGGTCTGGACGAACTACCGGCCTTCGTG
>JACDHN010000154.1 GCA_013821025.1 Acidimicrobiia bacterium
ATCGACCTGTCGGTCGGATCGGTGTTCGCACTCGGTGGCGTCCTCGCTGCGTGGGGCTCCCAACACGGCACATGGCTGGCAGTGCTGCTGCCGATCGTCGTCTGCTCGGCGATCGGCCTGGCTCAGGGGCTGATCATCGCCAGGGGTGGGCTGCCACCGTTCATCGTCACGCTCGCCGGGTTACTGTTCGCCCGAGGGACGGTGTTGGCGATCACCGACGAGGGGTCCACGACGTACAAGGTGCCGACGGGATCCGCCTTCCGGGATTTCGCCCAGGGCGAGTTGCTCGGCGTCGGGTACGCGGTGTGGATCGTGGTGGCCCTGTTCGCCGTCGGTGGCGTGGTGCTGCATCGGACGTCGTACGGCTCGACGGTGCTGGCGATCGGCGGTCAGGAGGACGCCGCGGCGCTGATGGGCCTGCCCGTGGTGCGCACCAAGGTCGTCACCTACGCGATGTCCGGCCTGCTGGCGGGTGTGGGCGGCATGATGATCGCCTCGTACACGTCGTCGGGTGTCACGATCCTGGGGGTCGGCACCGAGCTCGAGGTGATCGCCGCCGTCGTGCTGGGCGGCACACTGCTGACAGGGGGATCCGGCACGGTGCTCGGCACCGTCGTCGGGGTGCTGCTGCTGCAGGTGATCAAGAACGTGATCAACCAGGTCGGCTCGCTGGACTCGAGCTGGCAGGCCGTGGTCAGTGGGTCGATCCTGCTCGCCGTCGTGACCGTGCAGCGATACCTGGCGCGCATCGAGCGCCAGTGACGGGCTGACGTCAGGCTTGCGCCTCCTCGGGCTCGTCGAGGGCCGCGAGAGCCGTCGCCAGCAGTGAGCTGGAGCCGAAGCGGAACGTCGCCGCGGATACCCAACCGTCGCCCATGATGCGATCGGCCAGCTCCAGGTAGGCGGCGGCCTCGGCGAGATCGCGGACGCCCCCGGCGGCCTTCACGCCAACCGGTCGATCGGCCGTGGTCAGTACGCCGAGGATGGTCTCGACGGCCTCCGGTGTCGCCGAAACATCGATCTTGCCGGTGGACGTCTTCACGAAGTCGGCGCCGTGCTCTACGACGAAGCGGGCTGTGGCGTCGACCTGCGCCCGCTCGCTCATGGCGCCGGTTTCGATGATCACCTTGAGTGTCTTGTTCCCGGTCGCCTGACGCACGGCGTCGATCACCGCCGCTGCCGGCTCCGTCTCGCCGCCCAGGAACCGTTGGTACGGCAGCACCATGTCGATCTCGTCGGCCCCGTCGTCAAGAGCGTTGCGCGTCGCCGCCACCACGTCGTCGACGTCCTCGTTGCCGCCGGGAAAGTTCACAACCGTCACGAGTCTGACGGTGGTCTCGGCGTCGGAGCCGAGCTCGTCCAGCCGCTTGCGGGCCAGGCCGACGAACTGGGGGTAGATGCAGACGCCGGCGGCCGCAGCTCCCGGCCCGCTGGCTCGCTCACACAGCTCGACCACGTCGTCATCGGTGCAGTCATCGGACAGGTTGGTGGCGTCGATCAGGCCGATCACCCGCCCGGCGACCTCAACTTCGGACACGACGATCAGGCTAGCCCTGCTCGTGCTGATGACTGTTTCGATGTGCGACCGTGGCCGGATCACAGTTGCTGCCGCAGACGATCACGACGACGCGCTCTGCGGCCTCTGGCACGAACGCCGCTGACCGCAGCGCCGCCAGTGCCGTGGCGCCGCCGGGCTCGACGACCAGCCGGAACTGGTCCCACAGCACCCGCTGCGCATCACGGATGTCGTCGTCGTCGACCACGACGGCGTCGTCGACGAACCGCCGCACGACCGACCAGGCGATATCGCCGAGCCGCTTGGCGCCGAGCGAGTCGGCGGCGACTCCGCTCACCTCCACCGCGGTCGGCCTGCCGTGGTCGAGCGCCGTGCGCAGGCAGCAGCTGGCGACTGGCTCGACACCGACCACCCGGCGGCGGTCGCCGATCCACGCCGCCTGCCCGGCGATGAACCCGCCGCCGCCGGCCGCCACGAGCAGGGTGTCGTACCCGTCGACCTGCTCCTCGAGCTCGCGGGCGACCGTGCCCTGCCCGGCCACCACGGCGCGGTGCTCGTAGGGGTGCACGGCGAGGGCGCCGGTCACGGCGCCACGCTCGTCGGCGGCGACCTGCGCGTCATCGTAGAGCCCGTCGATCACGAACACGTCGGCGCCGAGCGCGGCGATGCGTTCGCGCTTGGTCGCAGGGCTCGTGGACGGCACGAACACCTCGGCCGACAGGCCGAGCTCACGTGCCACGTGGGCGACGGCCATGCCGTGGTTGCCTCCGGACGCGGCGATGAGGCCGCTGACGGGAACCTCGCCGGCATCGAGCGCTGCGAGCACGCGGTTGAACGCGCCGCGCGCCTTGAACGACCCGGTGTGCTGCAGCAGCTCGAGCTTCAGCACGACGTCGACGGGCAGCCCGAGGTCGGCTGCCCGCCCCGAGATCACCGGCGTGCGGCGCACGCGCGACCCGATGCGTCTCGCGGCCGCGTCCACGTCGTCCGCCAAGACCAGCGGTTGGCTCACGCGCTCGACCTCAACGTTGGCGGGGCGGCCAGGGTACGAAACCACTCGTACGGGCGACGTAGTCGGCGTAGCCCGGCTTGGACGTGTGCATCGACCGCTCGAGCAGGCTCTTGCCGGTCTTCGCCACCAGCAGGTAAGTCATCACGACGGGTGAGAGCACCGTGAGCACGCCGGGCCAACGCTCGGCGGCCACCAGGAAGATGCCGAACCACACGCACGAGTCGCCGAAGTAGTTGGGATGGCGGGTGTATCGCCAAAGACCGCGATCCATCACCTGGCCTTTGTTGGCAGGGTCGGCCCGGAAACGGGACATCTGGAAGTCACCGACGGCCTCGAAGAACAATCCGACGGCCCACACGGCGCCGCCGAGCAAGCCGATCACACCGATGTCGCCTTCGTGGTGCACCGCCACCTGCACCGGCAGGGACACGAACCACATCGCCAGCCCCTGCGGCAGATACACCTTTGCAGCGGCCTCGGCTACCCCTGGCTCCTTTCCACCGAACAGTGCCCGATAGCGTGGATCCTCCGGCTGACCGGCGTTGCGCAAGCCGATGTAGCTGCCGAGCCGCACTCCCCAGGCGACGGTCATCATCACCACCAACAACCTGCGGACATCGTCGGCATCCTCGTTGGAGCTGACGGACGTCACCAGGCAGATCACCGCCACGATGGCGAAACCGAGACCCCACACGACGTCGACGATGCTGTGCTTGCGCCGGGCGATGGCCACCGCGCAGGTGAGTCCCATGACGACGACGATCACCCCCAGCGACACGGCGCTGGTGAGCAGCAGCTTCGACCAGGGGTAGTCAGTCATGTGGCGGTTGATGTGCCGCCAGCGCCGACATCGGGCTCGGACGGTGGGAGACGGATCGCAGCGATCCGATACGACGTGCCCTCGTCGACATGCACCTGATGCTCGCCGTCGACGAGCGGGACGGGAGGACCCGACAGCACCGAGACCACGCAGCCCTTGCGGTCCACGTCGACGCTCATGCGGCTGCCGTGGCGGGTGATGCGGAACTCGAAGCCGTCCCAGCCCTTCGGCAGGGACGGCGTGAAGCGCAGCGCCAGACCGTTGTCGATCATCCCGGCGAAACCGAACACCAGCGCCCCCCACGCGCCGCCGGCCGAGGCGATGTGCACGCCATCTGTCGTGTTGGCGTGGATGTCGGCGAGGTCTGCGAACAGGGCCTCGCGGAAGTAGTCGAGCGCCAGCGATTCGTAGCCGATCTGCGCTGCGACCACCGCCTGCACGCACGCCGACAGCGACGAGTCGCCGGTGGTGATCGGGTCGTAGTAGTCGAAGTTGCGCCGCTTCTGCTCGAGCGTGAACAGCTCGCTGGCGAGGAACATGGCCAGCACCACGTCTGCCTGTTTGAGCACCTGGTGCCGGTAGATGACGAGCGGGTGGAAGTTCAGCAGCAGCGGATACTTGTCGGGTGGTGTGCCATCGAAGTCCCACGGCTCCCGGTCGAGGAAGTTCTCGTCTTGCGGATGGATGCCGAGGCGCTCGTCGTAGGGGATGTACATCGCCTCCGCCGCCGTGTTCCAACCCTTGATCTCTGACTCGTCGAGCTCGAGACGTCGGCACAACCTGTCGTAGGCCGGGCGGTCCCACTCCTTCAGCAGTTCGATGCTGCGCGCGGCGTACCGCAGATTGAAGCGCGCCATGACGTTCGTGTACATGTTGTCGTTGACGACGGTGGTGTACTCGTCGGGGCCCGTCACGCCGTAGATGCGGAACGTCATCTCGCCATTGTTGGCGTAGAAGCCGAGGTCCTCCCACAGCCGCGCCGTCTCGGCCAGCATCTCGACGCCTTCGTCGGCGAGGAAGTAGATGTCGCCGGAGGCATCGAGGTACCGCTTGAGCGCGAACATGATCGCGGCGTTGATGTGGTACTGCGCCGTGCCGGCGGCGTAGTAGGCCGACGCCTCCTCGCCGTTGATGGTGCGCCACGGGTACAGCGCGCCCCGCTGGTTCAGGTCGACGGCCCGTTGCCGGGCCACCGGCAGCATGCGCCAGCGAAAGCGCAGCAGCTTCCTGGCTGCGTCGGGGTTGGTGTAGGAGAGGAACGGGACGATGTAGGTCTCCGTGTCCCAGAAGTAGTGGCCCTCGTAGCCGGCGCCAGTGACGCCCTTGGCCGCCACGCCCTGCTCGTGGGTGCGAGCCGTGGCCTGCGCCAGCTGGTAGAGGTTCCACCGCAGCGCCTGCTGGGCGGGCGGGTCGCCGCGCAGCTCCACGTCGCTCGACTCCCAGAACTCGTCGAGCCAGGCCTGCTGGCCGTCGACGAGCGTGTCTGCTCCCTCCTCCACGACGCGCTGCAGCGTGCGCGAGCATCGGTCACCGAGCTCCTCGGCGGGGACGCCGGTGGACGAGTGGTATGTGACGAGCTTGACGAGCCGGATCGGCGTGTTGACCTCGGCCCGCACGGTGAACACCGTCTTGGCCAGGTCGTCGCCGATCTGCGTGTCGACCTTGTGCTCGCAGCCGGTGTTGATCAGGTGGCGGTAGCCGCACGCCAACGTCATGCGGGAGTTGGCGCAGCGGTAGCCGAGCACGACCTCGCCGTTGTGCCGGTCGTGGCGCTGGATCATTGGTTGCAACACCCGGTGGTCGAACACGCGCGAGCGTCGCGGGTCGCGGCCCTGGCCGAGGGCCGCCGACCGCACGTGGTACTCGTCCTCGCCGTCCTGACGGTTCAGCAGCTGGGACGAGATCACCACCGGCGCCGGGCTGTCGAGCATGGTCACCTCGAACGTCAGCATGGCGAGGTGGCGGTGGGTGAAGCTGACCATCCGGGTCGAGGTCACCTTGACGCGCTTACCGGCCGGCGTCCGCCAGATCAGGTCCCTGGTGAGCACGCCAGTGCGGAAATCGAGCGTGCGTGAGTAGTCGTCGAGGTCGTCGGTGGCCAGCAAAAGGGGCTCGTCGTCGACGTACAGCTTGATCAACTTGGCATCGGGCACGTTGACGATCGTCTGCCCGGTCCTGGCGAACCCGAACGCCTCCTCGGCGTGCTGGATGTGCCACGACTCGTGGAACCCGTTCAGGAACGTGCCGTGGCTGTGGGCCTCACGGCCCTCCTCGGGATTGGCCCGCATGCCGATGTAGCCGTTGCCCGTAGCGAACAGCGTCTCAGTCAGTCCGAGGTCGTCGTTGTCGTACTCGATCTCCACGAGTCGCCACGGATCGACCGGGTAACGGTGCTGCGGAAGCTGCTCGGGAGGGTTCGGCCTCACCTGGCGTCCCCGCTGGAACCGTTGCCGTCCGAGTCGGTGACGCCGCGGACGTCGTCGGGGAGCAGCTCGGCCAGGTCGTCGATCACGAGATCGGCGCCGCCTGCGGTGAGCGCCGGACTGCCCGCACCGCGATCGACGCCGATCACGAGCCCGAACGCACCCGCACTGCCGGCTTGCACGCCGGACACGGCGTCCTCCACGACGATCGATCGGGTGGGATCGATGCCGAGCTCCTTCGCTGCCAACAGGAAGGCATCCGGTGCCGGCTTGCCGGCGATGCCGGAGTTGGCGACCACGGTGCCGTCGACGATCACCTTGAAACGGCGGGTGAGCGCGGCGGCGCCGAGCACACCGCGAGCGTTCTTCGACGACGACACGACGCCCTGTGGGACACCGATGCCGTCGAGATAGTCGAGCAGTTCCACCGACCCTGGGTAGGGGTCGATCCCATCGCGGGCGATGATCTCGTTGAACGCCTCGTTCTTTCGGTTGCCGAGGGCGCACACGCTCACGTCGCCGGGGGGATCGGTCGGTCTCCCCTCTGGCAACTCGATGTCGCGCGAGGAGAGGAACGAGCGCACGCCGTCGTAGCGGGGCTTGCCGTCGACATAGGCCAGATAGTCGGCGTCGGAGAACGGCGACGAGTCGGCGATCTCGGCGGCGTGCTCATGCAGGAAGCGGTTGAACATCTGCGCCCAGGCCTGCTCGTGCACCTCGGCGGTTGGCGTCAGGACGCCGTCGAGGTCGAACAGGACGCCGCGGTAGTTCGACCAGTTCACGCGGGCACTCATGGTTCCAGCGACGTGGCGCAGGGACGCCTGGTCAGGCCTCGGAACACCGGACGAACTTCACGGCGCAAGCATATCCATGGCCGTCGGGCG
>JACDHN010000438.1 GCA_013821025.1 Acidimicrobiia bacterium
GAGCAGCGTCGCCGCCGCTGCGCCGAAGGCGAGCGTGCCGGCGATCAGCAGCGTTTCGCGGCCGGTGTCGCTCCTGTCGAAGGACCAGGCTGTCGTGATCGTGAGCCACGCCGCCAGTGCCGCCCCGCTGATCACCAACCACGCAGGGAGCAGACGCCGACGGATCAGGAGCACGGCGAACGACAGCACGGCGATCACCGAGAACACGACGACGATCACCGGGTCGTCCGGCAGCGGGTCGTCGTGTCCCCACCACGTACGGATGCGGAACAGCGGACCCCACGTGTACGCCACGATGCCCGTCGTCACGGCGGCAAAGACGACGACGGCGCGGGCGTGCACGGGGAGCGACGCTACCCATTCACAACGAGGCCGCCGAGGCGCCAGGAGGCGCCGGCGTGCCGCGGCGCCTGGAGGCAGCGGCGCCGAGCGTTACGCTCAACCCAACTATGGCCAAGGTTGCGCCCGTCGACCGTGAGCGCGCCGCTGCCGTGTCCGACGCGCCATCCGGGCCGCGAGTGGAGGGGGCTTCCGACGGTGCCGAGCAGCACGTACCGCCGCCGGTCGTCCCTGGAACGGAATGGTTCGTACGCCGCATCCACGGCCCGCTCAACGCCATGTGGAACCGAGGTTTTCGATTCCTGTTCGTCCTCGACGCCGTGGCGCTCCTTGCACTGATGTTCGGCATCAACCTGCTTCGCTTCGGCACGGCAGGGTGGCCCGACAATCCACCGTCGTTTTACGTGGGAGGCTTCGCCATCGCCACGGCGATCCATCTGGCCGTCAACTACTTCTTCGGCCTCTACGAGCGTGAGCCTCGGCTCGGCCACCGGCCCTGGCTGCCGCGGGCGTTCGCCGCCATGGTGATCGGCGCCGGGATGCAGGCCGTGGCGTTCGTCGTGCTCAACCGGTACCTGATGCCGCGCGGCAATCTTGTCGCCTTTGCGTTCTCCGGGACCGTCGTCCTCGGTCTGAACCGGGGACTGTCGAGGATTCTCGCCATCCGGCGCCAGGGTCCGCCCAAGGTGATCCTCGTCGGTCCGGCTGCCGACGCCCGGCTGGCCAGGGAGCACCTCGGCGACAGCGATCGCGATGCCATCGTCGTCGGCCAGGTGGAGACACCTGCCGAGCTCGAGGCCATGGTCGACTCCACGCAGGCCACCGACGTCCTGTTGCTCGACGTGACGGCATTCGGCTCCGTGTTCCCGCAACCGCTCAACACGCTGGAGGACGAAGACATCGGCTTCCTCCAGCGGGTCAGCGCCCGCGAGACGCTGCTCGGCCTGCAGAGCGTCCGGCAGGTGGCAGGCATGCCGTTCGTGCGGTTGCGCAGTCACGCCGTGCCGTCGTACAAGCTGCGACTGAAGCGCCTCGTCGATCTGGTGCTGGTGATCGTGTTCTCGCCGCTGTGGTTGCTGGCCGTCTCCGGACTGTCGCTGTACGTGCTGGCCAGGACCGGGCGGCCCGTGCTGTTCTCACAGACCAGGGTCGGCTATGCAGGTCACGAGTTCAGTGTGGTCAAGTTCCGCACGATGACCCACGACACCGAGCTCGCCGGCGCGCGCCCATCCACGAACACGGACCCCAGGGTGATGCGGGGAATGCAATGGATGCGCGACATGCGCTTGGACGAACTGCCCCAGCTGTGGAACGTGATCCGCGGCCAGATGTCCCTAGTCGGGCCGCGACCAGAGCGCCCTGAGCTGGTCGCCGCGATCGCCTCACGGGTGCCTGGCTACGTGCTGCGCCACGAGCTCCCCCCTGGGCTCACGGGCCTTGCGCAGGTCTACGGCCGCTACAGCACCGACGCCGAGTACAAGCTCGGTTATGACCTGCAGTACATGGTCAACTGGTCGGCCGTCCTGGACGTGCAGATCCTGGTTAGGACCGTCTGGGTCGTCATCACCCGCCGTGTCTGAGGATGTCCTGGGAACGCCCGACGTCGACGTCGTGATGCCGGTTCGCGACGAGGCCCGCCACCTCGAAGCCGCGGTCGCCGCCATCTCGGCCCAGGAGTACGCAGGAGCGATCAGGATCCACGTCGCCGTGGCACCGTCAACCGACGGCACCGAAGCGCTGGCGGCGCGGCTGGCGGCCAGTGATCCGACGGTTGCCGTCATCCCAAACCCGAGCGGCTCCACACCCGCAGGGCTTAACGCCGCCATTGCCTCCTCGTCGGCCCCTGTCGTTGTACGCGCCGACGGTCACTGCCAGCTCAGCCCCGGCTACATCGCCAGGGCGGTGGAAACGTTGGCCAGGACAGGTGCTGCCAACGTCGGCGGCATCCAACGGCCGGTGGGTGTCACCCCGTTCGAACAGGCCGTGGCGGTGGCGATGTCGAGCCGGTTCGGCACTGGCGGAG
>JACDHN010000439.1 GCA_013821025.1 Acidimicrobiia bacterium
AAGGTGCCGCCACCCGCTTCGGCGATGCGCGGCAGCAGGTGGGCGGCCGTCGTGATCGCGCCGACGACGTTGACAGCCCATGCCGCGAGATGCTCGGCGACCGTCAGCTCTCCGATCGCGTCCCACTGGATGACTGCTGCGTTGTAGACGACCACGTCGGGCACGCCGAGCTGCCCAACGAGCTCGTCGAGGGCCGCGCGCAACGAGGACTCGTCGGCGGCGTCGGCCGTCGCGCCGTGCGTGTCGACGTTGTTCTCGGCCAACGCGGCGACGGCGGCGTCGACGGTCGGGCGCGACCGTGCGACAACGCCGATCGGGAAGCCCGCGCGGGCGAAGCGGCGGGCGACGGAAACCCCGATGCCTGGGCCGGCTCCGATGATGATTGCACCAGGCACGGGCTTTGTCTCCTTAACAAGCGATGGGCTGAAGCGACGTGGCGGCATCGGGCATCAGCTCGTGAGGGGGCGGGTGCCATCGAGACTGACGCGGGTATCGGGGCGATCGGAGTTGCCCGCCGCTTCTGGTCGTTCACCACGACCGTCCTTGGCGATAGGTGCGGGCGCTCCCGCAGTCGGGGCGGGTTTCCACACACCCGTGGCGGCTGTGTCGCGAGCGTAGTCGCGGAAGTCGCGAGGGTCGCGGCCGAGGGTCCGCTGGACGCCGTCGGTCAGGTAGGCGTGGCGGCCGAGGACGTCGCTGAACAGGTAGGTCAGGAACCCGACGAGCTGTTCGGGCACGCCGTCGTCCGTCGCCGCGGCGGCGTACTCTTCCAGCGAGATCGGGACGTAGCGGATCTCCCGGCCGCTCGCCGCCGCGATCTCGCTGATCGCGTCGGCGAAGGTCAGCAGTCGCGGGCCGGTCAGCTCGTACACCTCGCCGATGTGGCGGTCGTCGGTCAGCGCCGTTACGGCGACGTCGGCGATGTCGTCGGCGTCGACGAAGGGCTCGAGCTGGTTGCTGGCCGGCAGCACGACCTCACCGTCGAGGATCGGGCCGAGCAGGTAGTCCTCGCTGAAGCTCTGCATGAACCAGGCGCTGCGCACGACGGTGACGTCGGCCCCCGTTTCCTGGACGGCACGCTCGGCACACTGGGCCTGCTCTTCGCCGCGGCCCGATAGCAGCACCATCCGCCGGACCCCCCGCTCGAGGGCGAGACTGGCGAGCGAGCGCACCACCGCCGGCGCATCTGCAACGACCAGGTCGGGGTTCGGGATGTACACGGCCCGCACGCCCTCCAACACCGGCGCCCACGTAGAGGGGTCCTCCCAGTCGAAGGGCGTGGTCTGTGTCGAGCGAGAGCCGATCCGCACCGGCACACCGTGCGCGGTGAGCCGCTCAACCACCTGGCGGCCGGTCTTACCCGTGCCGCCGAGGACCAGTGTCGGCTTCGTCGTTGAAGTGTTCTCTGTCATTGTTGCTCCTTCCATTGGGGGAGGGTCAAGCCGTCACGTCGCGCCGAGACATCGCGATGGCGATGACGGCGGCGCAGACGACGGCATAGACGCCGAGTGTCGCCAGGGCCGACGGTGTGGCGACGGCGTCGGCGGCTTGCGGCTGGAGGATCGAGCGGATCACCATGCCGGGGAACCAGCGCTCGGCCCAGTCCCGCCCCTCGCCGATGACGTTCTCGATCGGTCCGAACCACAGCAGGCCGATGCCGAGGGCGATGGGGGTCGAGCGGACGAGCACGGCGGTGGTCGTGCCGATGACGGCGAACCCGACGACGTAGGCGATCGCCCGCACGTAGTCCTCGACGGCATCACCGAGGGCGTCGAGGCCGAACCAGCCGCCGGTGCCGATGTCCTGAGCGCGCGCCACGACGGCGGCGGTGATCGCCCCGATGACCAAGGCGGCGGCCATCAGGATCGCCGCCACGAGCACTCGTGCCGCGAACTTGCCGGCCATCAGCGACACGCGGTTGGACTGGAACGTCAGCGCCGCCCGCAGCGTGCCACGTGTGAACTCGTTCCCGGTGCTGCTGATGAACGTCGCGAGGACGAGCATGAAGCCGAAGGCGATCGAGAAGATCACCGCCGTCGTCGCCCCGCCGGCGCCGACCAGCGCCTCCAGGGCCAACCCGCCCTCACTCTGTTGGAGCAGCGGCTCGGCGGTGGAGATCACGAGGGCGGTCGCCGCGACGGTGTACAGCGTGGTGATCACGCCGAGGACCAGCCACAGCTTCTTGCGGTTGAGCAAGATCCACTCGGATCGGAAGGCGTTGAGGATGCTCATGTCGTTGCTCCTTGGGAGACGAGGTTGAGGTAGCGGGCTTCGAGATCGGCGCGCCGGTAGTGCAGCTCCGACAGGACGATCCCGGCGGTGTGAGCGCGGCGGTTGATCTCGACGGCGAGGCTCGCCG
>JACDHN010000155.1:0-4319 GCA_013821025.1 Acidimicrobiia bacterium
GATCGCGGCTATGCACCGCGTCGACGTGATCTACCCGCCGCTGATCGTCATCGCCGCGATCGCGCTGTGGATGGTGGTCTACGAGTCAGGCGTCCACGCGACGATCGCCGGCGTCATCGTGGGCTTGCTGACGCCAGCCCGGCCGATCCAGACCGAGCTCGAGGCCGAGGAGATCGTCGATGTCCTCGAGAACCGAGGCGACCTGCGCGCCGACGAGGTCCGCGCCTCCGCACGGCTCATCGGGGGGTCGGTGTCAGCGTGCGACCGGCTGATCGATGCCGTCCACCCATGGACGAGCTACCTCATCGTTCCGGTCTTCGCGCTCGGCAACGCCGGCATCGAGCTCTCCGGCGGCGCCTTCACCGACCCTTCCGACATCCTCGTCGGCGTCGGCTTCGCCCTAGTGGTCGGCAAGTTGGTCGGCATCACCGCCTTCAGCTGGATCGCCGTACGCCTCGGTCTCGGCCGCCTGCCCGACGGCGCCGGGTGGCCACACATCATTGGCGTGGGTGCCCTCGCCGGGATCGGATTCACCGTCTCGCTGTTCATCACCGGATTGGCGTTCGACAGCGCGGCGCTCCAAGACGACGCCAAGATCGGGGTTCTTGCGGCTTCCGTCACGGCGGCGGTCCTTGGAGCCGTCCTGATCGGCGTCGCCGACCGCCGTCGCCCCGACCCGGTGCCGGATGCCGAACGGATCGGCCAAGCGGGCACATCGTCGTAGCCCACCGTTTGACCTTGAACGCCGCAGCGGCGACCCGAGTGGCGCCGCCTGAACGATGCCGGCGAGTCGCCGATGGGGTCACCGCACGCGCCGAGCCGGTGAGGATGGCGGGCATGCCGAGCCACTGCCATCACAGGTCCCGTTCATTCGGGCATGCTGCTCGGAACGGTGATTGTCACGGCCCCTCGTCGCCGAGCGTCGACGCGAGCGCCGGGAACAGCCTGTCCAGCACGAACGGGAGGCTGAGGACACTGTTGAAGTAGATGGCACCGGCGAGCAATCCGCCGGTGAACACCTGGCGCCCCTGGTCGACGGGAGTCAGCGCGCGGTACAGCGGCTCGTCCTCGAGCGCCACCCGGTCGGAATCCTTCTCCGTGCCCCAGATCAGCACGTCGGCATCGTTTAGCACGGACAACTGCTCCAGTGGCATGAACACCTGGGAGCCCTCTGCGTCGCCGACGAATCGGTCGAGGGCGGACGGGATGGTGAACCCGAGGTCTGTCAGGAACGCCGTGCTGAGACCCTCCTGACAGGCGATCGCCTCGCCCTCGTAGAAGGCGTTCTGCAGGAAGACCGCAGCCGCACCGTGCGTGCGGTGAGGCGAGTAGAGCCGTCGATTCCGACCAGTAGCGCTGGCGTCGGCGCTCCGCCGCAGTCGTGTGAGGACCTGAGCGGATAGGCGTTACGCGGGTGTCCCGGGGCATGACCCCCGAGGTTGCCCGATGAGGTGCCCGGGTCCTTTCTGACGGCGCTTACCGTCACTGTTGTCAGGGGGAGCCGTGGTCCGGTCCAAGCACGGCCGTCACCAGATCTTCGGACCGATCGGGGTTGAGGGGCCTACCGCCCATCACTCGGCTGTACACGACGGCACCGGCGAGGGCGATCGCGATCAACTCGGGATCGGCGGCGCCGGCGTCGGCCAGCGCGGCGGCCAGCGCTCGGCGGCGGCGATCGTTGAAGGCGCGGTGCAACTGCCGGAGAGCGGGATCCCGTTCGGCGGCGTCGATGAGGGCGGGCAGGATCGCCGAGCGCCTCGCATCGGCCATCACCTCGGCGAGGTGGCGCACTAGCGCGACGACCCGCGGCCGTCCCGGTGCGGTCTCCTCAGGTGCCGGCTGCTCGGAGTGATGCTCGAGGGCATCGATGACGAGGGCGAGCTTGTCGGGCCAGTGCCGGTACACGGTGCTGCGGGCGACTTGGGCGCGGGCGGCGACCGACTCGATCGTGAAAGCTCCCCATCCCACTTGGGCGAGCTCGGCGATGGCAGCGTCCCGAACCACGCGATGTGAGCGCTCGACTCTTGCATCGATGTACGACATCTGTGTAGCGTAACGCTACGTAAGTGTCGCAGAGAGGAGCCGCCATGCCGACCGTCCGCTACATCGCCGAAGACGTGGGTGCGGCCGCCCACTTCTACGCCGAACACCTCGGCTTCCACATCGACCTCCAGCCCGGACCGGGGTTCGCCATGCTCTCGCGAAGCGATCTGCGGCTCTTGCTCAACGCCCCTGGCGCGGGCGGCGCCGGTCAGGCCGCGACCGAAGGGGGTGTGCCAGAGCCCGGCGGCTGGAGCCGCTTCCAACTGGAGCTTGGCGACCTCGACGCCAGGGTTGCCGCCCTCCAGGCAGCCGGTTGCACGTTCCGTACCGGCGTCATCCAAGGCAACGGCGGACGTCAGGCGCTGGTGGAGGACCCGTCTGGCAATCTCGTGGAGTTGTTCGAACCGAACCGCGATGCAGTGAAACCGATTCCCGACGGCTACCACACCGTGACGCCGTTCCTCCTCGCCGACGACGTCGAGCGGCTGCTCGCCTTCATCGAGGCCGCTTTCGGTGGCAGGGTGGAGCACACGATGCGCTCGGACGACGGCGTTGCTCGCCACGCCACGATCAGGGTCGGGGACTCACTGCTCATGGTGTCGAAGGGCACCGACATCTACGGGCGGGTTCCGCTGATGCTGCACCTCTATGTGGACGATGTCGATCAGATCTACGCCGACGCGCTCGAAGCGGGCGGGCTCTCCCAGCGTGAGCCACGCAATGAGTTCTATGGCGATCGTGTGGCTGCGATCAAAGATGATTGGGAAAACCAGTGGTGGATAGCGACGCACGTCGAGGACGTCGGCGAGGAGGAGTTGAGGCAGCGCGAGAAGGCGGTCAGGGACGGCGCCTGAGAGCGGACTCTGTCAGCCCGAGGACTTGATCACCAAGGTGGCGCTCGTCGCCGTCGTCGTGGCGATGGGCGGCTACAACCGCCGCCGGCTCGTGCCGGCGATGAGCGCAGGCGCAGCCGCCGCGCCGGTGTCGACGCAACGCCGGCTGGGGCAGGTCCTCTCCGTGGAGCTCGTCGTGCTGGCGGCAGTCGCAGGTGCCACGGCCGTCCTGGTGACACGCTCACCGGTCGAAGCCACGGACCCGACCGTGTCCGCGCCCGTCGAGATCTCGGCACCACTGTCGGGCGGCCATGGCCAGACAACGATCACCGTGGCGCCCGCAGCGACCGGTTCCAACTCGATCTCGATCACCCTCGACGACAACACCGGGCGGCGACTGCGTCCGCTCGAACCGCCAACCGTCGACCTCACGCAGGCCGAGCGAGGCGTCGGCCCGATCCACATCGAAACCCATCGGGCCCGCACCGGGTTCGAAGCGGACGCCGAGTTGGCCGTGCCAGGACACTGGAAGATCACTGTGCGCGTGCGCATTGACGACTTCGAATCGGCGACCGCCACGGTGACGTTGGAGATCGCCGACTCCGACTGACGTCCGCACCACGGGACTGCTTCGAGCATGTCCTCGTCGCACCCTGCGACCACAGCGACGGGAATCGAACGCCGACCTGATCGGATGATCACACCATGGCCGGACCGGACCGAGGCTGGCCGACTTCGCGCCGGACTAGGGTCGCCCTAGCCGGCGATCGCAACGCCGACGGCGGCGGCACCGATCCCGAGCGCGCAGGACGCCGCGACGTAGCAGCCTGCGAGCCCGAGGCGGCCCTGTTCGGCGAGCGCGACGACGTCGCGGGCGAAGCTCGAGAACGTCGTGTAGGCGCCGAGGCCACCGACGCCCAGGATCGTGACGGCGGGAGGTGTCAGCTCCGAGAGCAGTCCGAGCAGGAACGATCCGCTGACGTTGACGGCGAGGGTGCCGACGGCCAGCCCGTCGTGGCGGTTCCAGCGCCGCCCGGCCTCGGCGCGGGCGAGCGTCCCGACGGCGGCGGCGATCACGAACGCGACCGCGGTGATCACGGCTTCTCCTCCAGCGGCAGCGTGACCGTGCGCAAGCGGCGAAGAGCGCCAGCACCGGCTGCGACTCCGGCGACGGCGGCGACAACTGACGCGGCGGCATAGGTGACTGCGAGCCAGGTCGCATCGTCGCGGGCGAGGTTCACGACCTCGAGCGAGAACGTCGAGAAGGTGGTGAGCCCGCCGCAGAACCCGATGCCGCCGGCGTCGTGGAGCGCGATGCGAGCCGACGGGTGTGACCGTTCCACGGCGAGCAGCACGCCGAGAAGTACAGACCCGACGACGTTGAGCGCGAACACCGGCCACGGGAACCGCCCCGACTCGACCGAGATCACCAACGCCCACCGC
>JACDHN010000155.1:4329-6057 GCA_013821025.1 Acidimicrobiia bacterium
GGCGCCAGCGGCACCACCAACGGCGATGGCGGTGACTCGCCGTCGGTCCCAGCTGCCTCGCACACCGCCCAGCCTGCCCGCCATCGGGAAGGCTGTCCGACATGGGGGAGGTGATCGCCGATGTCATCGCGCTGCTGGGCGGGGTGGCCGTCATCGTGTGGGGCGCCGAGACCTTCGCCGAGCACCTGGCGTCGGCCGCTGCCCGACTGGGCGTGACGAGCTTCGCCCTCGCCCTGCTGCTCGCCGGCGCCGAACCGGAGGAGCTCGCCACCGCGGTTGCGGCCACGCTGCGGGACTCGCCCGGGATCGCCTTCGGCGACGTCATCGGTGCCAACGCCGCCATCTGCCTGGTCGCGCTCGGTGTCGGCGCAGTCGTCGCCCCGCTCCCGTTCGGGCCTCGCGTGCGCCGATACGCCCTCTTCGGGCTCCCCGTCGGCGCGGTCGCGGTCGCATCAATGTGGGACGGGCGCGTCGGACGGACCGAAGGCGCCATTCTCGTCGGCCTCTACATCGCCTATGTGGCGGCGATCTGGATCGCCGAACGTCGCCCACCAGCCCTCGGCGAGACAGCTGAGCTCGAGGAAGCACACGAGCCGTCACGGCGCGTCGGACGCGAGCTGCTGCTCGTCCTGGCCGGGCTCGCCGCCATGGTCGCCGGGGCCAGCCTGCTCGTGGAAGGAGTCCGCGGGCTCGCCAAGGGCGACGACACCCAAGCACGACTCTCCCTCACCGTCGTCGGGTTCGCCACCGCCTTCGAGCTCGTCGTGCTGGCGTGGTCGGCGACCCGACGCGGGATCTCCGACGCCGTCGTCGCCGCTGTGGTCGGCAGCTTCGCCTA
The DNA here is from genome assembly GCA_013821025.1 of Acidimicrobiia bacterium. Classification (GTDB taxonomy): domain Bacteria; phylum Actinomycetota; class Acidimicrobiia; order Acidimicrobiales; family Ilumatobacteraceae; genus JACDHN01. The sequence continues at coordinate 5,168 of JACDHN010000155.1, forward strand.
CAACGCCACCATGACCCTCGGGGCAGCGGCGCTCGTGCGCCCGCTTCGCATCGCCGACGCCGGCCCGATCCGCCTTCCGGCAGTGGCGATGTTCGCCGCGCAGCCCGGGCAAGCGGGATCGAATCGACCAGGCCACCGTCGATGTAGTTGCGTCCCTCGATGACCACCGGTCCGAAGAGCCCGAGGACGGCGGCGGAGACGAGCAACGCCGGGACGAGGGGTCCTTGCTCGAACCAGGTGGCGCTGGCGGTCTCGATGCATGAGGCGACACACCCGAAGGGGTGGGCGGTCCTCGATGCGGGTGGACGCTCCCAGCGCCACCGAGAGCAGCGACTCGAGCTGATCGTTGGAGTGCAGCGAGATCAGGGTTCGTCGCAGGGTGCGGAGCTGGGAGACGAGCCCGTCACCCAGCAGCGTCTCGTTGCTGTCCTGCTGCCACAGCTGGCGAGCTGCGTGACGCCCGAAACGGGATGGGCGGCGACGAAGGCGCCGTTGATGCCGCCGATCGAGGTACCCAGCACGAGATCGGGCTCGATGCTCGCCCCGCCAGCGCGGCCAACATGCCCACCCCACCTCGGCGGCGCCGAGCCGGCCGCCGCCTCCCAGGACGAAGGCGATGGGATGCTCGACCGGACGCGCCGGATGTGACCGGTTCGCGATGTTCTCCTGCGGCACCCTGCTCAGTACCGCAGGATCGCCGCCGCGAGCGTGCCCTCGGGCATGTCCTTGCGAGCCAGGAGGTGAACGTCACCGCCGTGACGGAGGGTCCCGATGGCGGCCGCCTCGAGGTGGTCCTCGCCACTCGCCATCCAGGCGGCGTCGGTCGAGCGGGTGTCGGTCGTTTCGTCGGAGCGACCCGACACCGTTTCGTCCTCAGCGAGGAGGAGCGT
>JACDHN010000155.1:6067-6626 GCA_013821025.1 Acidimicrobiia bacterium
GGCGATGGGATGCTCGACCGGACGCGCCGGATGTGACCGGTTCGCGATGTTCTCCTGCGGCACCCTGCTCAGTACCGCAGGATCGCCGCCGCGAGCGTGCCCTCGGGCATGTCCTTGCGAGCGCCTACGGGCTTGACGATGTCGAGGTGGAACGCGAGGAGGTGAACGTCACCGCCGTGACGGAGGGTCCCGAAGGCGGCCGCCTCGAGGTGGTCCTCGCCACTCGCCATCCAGGCGGCGTCGGTCGAGCGGGTGTCGGTCGTTTCGTCGGAGCGACCCGACACCGTTTCGTCCTCAGCGAGGAGGAGCGTGTCAATGCGGCCCTGCGACGCGGCCCTGGCGACGGCTTCCACGTCGGTGACTGCTCGCGCATCGTGGCCTCCGTGAAGGGCCCCGAACCAATCGACGGCGTCGCTCCTGGACTGGTCGAGGTGGGGCTGCATGATGGCGTAGGCCGCGGTGTGGAGCTGGGTGAGGTCGAGCGAAGCGGGGTTGCGGTCGATGACGCCCACCAGGTGAGGACCGAGAGTAGTGAGTTTCCGGAAGTGGCCGCCGGTCT
>JACDHN010000156.1 GCA_013821025.1 Acidimicrobiia bacterium
CTCCTGCATCCAGGCACTGGCGACGACGAACACCACGCCCGACACGGCGCCGAGCATGAGGCGGGCGACGAACAGCACGGCCAGGCTCTCCGACCCGGCCAGGAACAGCGCCGATGCCAAGCCAGAGGCGGCGATGCCGGGAACCATCACCTTCCTGCGGCCGAGCACATCGGATGCCGGGCCAGCCCACATCAGCGTCGGGACGAGCCCGATCGGGTACACGGCGAACAGCGCAGTGACGGTCCATGCCGACAGATCGAGCCGGTCCTGGTAGATCAGCAGCAACGGCGTCGACACATTCGTGCCCAGCGCCACCGAGAACAGCGCCACCGACAGGGCGCGCCGGGGCCGATGGGCGACCACGGCCGCTCCGCCGGGCACCTTGACGTCTTCGATCAGGCAGCCAACCCTACGATGGGTGCGGCGCGTCGGTACCGTCGGGGCGATGGTGGGCATCGACGACGTGCGCCGGCTGGCGCTGACGTTGCCTCGGACCACCGAGGCGTTGGTACGGGACCGGGTGAAGTTTCGAGTCGGACGCATCGTGTACTCGGCGTTCGCCCACGACGAGACGCTGATGGGATTCGCATTCCCGAAGCACGAGCGGCAGGCGCTCGTCGACGCCGAACCGGACAAGTTCCTGCTGCCGACAGGAGGCGACCTGCGGTACAACTGGTGCGTCGTCCGCCTCGGCGTCATCGATGACGATGAGATGCGCGAGCTCGTGTTCGATGCCTGGTCGATGGTGGTGCCCAAACGCGTGGCTGCCGAACACGGGATTCGATGACGAGGATCGCTGTGGCCCTCAGGTGGTGGGCGGCAGCACGGCGTCGAGCTCGACCTCGACCTTCCAGCGGCCGTCGAGCAGTGCGGCCACGACCACCATCGTCGACGCCGGGCGGATATCGGCGAACAGCTCACCGTGCGCCTGCGCCGCCGCCGCTTCGTGCTCGGGCGCGGTGAGGAAGGTGCGGGTGCGGATGACGTCGTCGGGCGTGCCACCGAGGCTTCGCAGGGCATCGAGAGCGATCGCCCAGCACCGGCGCGCCTGGACGAGCGGATCGGGATCGACGTCTCCGTCTGGCCAGATCGGCGCCGTGCCGGCGATCGCCACCTGCCGCCCCACTCGGACACCACGGGAGAACCCGACCGTCCGCTCGAACGGTGATCCCGACGAGACCTGCTCTCGATCGACGCCCATGTCGAGACGAAGCTACCTCTGCGTCGAGCGGCACGGACAGGGTCACGCCTGCTCGGGGGACGCTGCGAACTGTCAGCGCCGTACCCCTGTTCGACGTAGCACCCTTTCCGTAGGATGGGGGCATGGATGTCGAACGGGTGTGCGAGCGGGTGCGGGGTGCCGCGGCGGCGTTCTCCGGTCTTGACGTCACCAGCCTCGACGCCGCTGGGGTGCGCCGGCTGCTGGGCGAGCTGCGCACCGTGCGCAGCGGCACCGCGCAATTGGAAGTCGCGCTGACCGCCCGGGCGGCGGAACTGCACGCCGCTGGCGCTGGTGAAAACCCTGTCGACCTACTGACCGGCGTCGGGTCGATGCCCCAGCGCCGTGCCCAACAGGTGATCCGCCACGCCGAACTGCTGCGCCGCATGCCGACCCTGTCAGCCGCGTTGCGGGCGGGCAAGGTGACCGACGATCACGTCGACGTGCTGGCGTCCGCTCGGCGCCGGCTCGATCCCGGGTTGCGCGGCGAGCTCGATGGCTTGGACGCCGAGCTGACCCGCGCCGCGTCCCGGCGCACCCCTGACGAGCTCGCCCTGCATCCGCGGTTCGTGGTCCGCCGGCTCGAAGCCGCTGAGAGCCGAGATCTCGATCTCCGCCGCCGACGTGCGTGCCGGTTGAGCAAGCACGTCGACCCCGCCTCGGGCATGTACAAGTTGTCCGGCACGTTCGACCCCGAGACCGGTGCGAGGATCTTCAGCGCCATCGACATCACCGCCGACAGCCTGCGCCAGCACCCACGCGGGCTGCTGCCGGGCGACGACCCGAACGACCCGTTGGCTACCGAGCCGGAGTTCCTCGCCGCCCACGCCCTTGCCCGCCTCGTCACGCACGGTCACGCTGCTCCGCATCCCGGTGTCCCCGAGGTCATCGTGCTCGTCGACCAGGACACCATGGCGCACGGCGACCACGAGGCGACGGTCGCCGAGTACCACGATGGCACGCCCGCCAACGTCGACACCATCGCCAGGCTGTGCTGCGAAGCGATCCTCACCACCGTCATCGTGTCCAGCAACGGCACCGTCCCGCTCGCCGTCGGACGCAGCCGGCGCACCGCGACCCGTGAGCAGCGTCGCGCTTTGCGTGCCGTCCACCGCACCTGCGCCATCGACGGGTGCCAGACCCCGTTCGACTGGTGCCAGATCCACCACATTCACGACTGGAACAACGGTGGTCTCACCGACCTGGACAACCTGGCGCCGCTCTGCCACCGGCACCACCACCAAGTCCACGAAGGTGGCTGGGCACTCCGGCTGAACGCCACCGATCGGACCCTCACGCTGATGCGGCCTGACGGCGCCACCTATCGCACGATGCGACCACCCGGCCTCCGCCCTGACGCGGCGTGAAACCAGTCGATGACCGACCAAGTCAGCGCTGCGCGCCGCCAGGTCCCCGAAAGCCGGTCGTCAACGTCGTCTCTCAACTGGTCCGTGGCGAACGTCGTCCCGCCGACGCGCATGACCTTCGTCTACTCCAGCTTGCGAGCGGTACGGTGGCGAGGTGATCACCGCCACGGAGGCGCGTGCGCTGGCGGCCATCGACGCTGATGACGTCGTGTCGCTGCTGGGCGAACTGGTGCGGATCCCGAGCGTCACAGGCTCCGACGCCGAATCGGACCTTCAGCACCGTTGCGCGCGCCTGCTCGATGAGGCCGGACTCGACGTCGACACATGGAAGCTCGACCTGGACGCCTTGACAGACGATCCCCGGTTCCCTGGGACCGAGGCCCCACGATCAGAGGGGTACGGCGTGGTCGGCACGCTCCCCGGCGAAGGCATCCCGGCGCTCGTGTTGCAGGGCCACGTGGATGTCGTCCCCACCGGAGACCTCGGCAAATGGGAGGACCGGGACCCGTTCAGCGCCCGCATCGACCGAGGCGTCCTGCACGGTCGGGGCGCATGCGACATGAAGGCGGGTCTGGCCGCCAACGTCGCCGTGGTCCGCGCCGTGCGGCGCGCCGGGATCGAGCTGATCCGGCCGCTGGCGCTGCACGCCGTCATCAGCGAGGAGGACGGAGGGCTCGGCGCCTTCGCCACGATGACGAGAGGACATCGCGGCGACGCTGCGGTGATCACAGAACCGACCAGTCGGCGGGTCGTGACGGCGAACGCCGGATCGCTCACGTTCCGGATGGAGATCGACGGTCGCGCCGCCCACGCCAGCACCAGGCACGAAGGCGTGAGCGCGATCGACAAGTTCTGGCCGCTTCAGTCGGCGCTGACCCGCCTGGAGGAGCGCCGCAACCTCGATCCCGACCCCCGGTTCGCGACGGCGGTGCCGTACCCGATCTCCGTCGGCACCGTGCACGCCGGAGACTGGGCCAGCAGCGTCCCCGACCTCCTCGTCGCCGAGGGCCGCATGGGCGTGCAGCTCGACGAAGACCCAGATCACGCCCGAGCCGCCTTCGAGGACGCCATCGCCGACACCGTGGAGCGGGATCCGTGGCTGCGCGACCATCCGGTGCGGCTCACCTGGCCGGGTGGCCGGTTCGCCAGCGGGCGCCTCGATGACGGCCACCCACTGATCGGCGAGGTGCAGGGCGCTGTCGCCGACGTCGTGCCAGGACCCGCGCCAGCGACAACCGCCGCTCCCTACGGCAGCGACCTACGCCTGTACGCAGGCATCGGTGGCATCCCGACGCTGCACTACGGACCCGGAGATGTCCGCTTCGCCCACGCTCCACGCGAGCAGGTCGCCATCGAAGACGTCCTCGACGTAGCGCGAGCCCTCACCGTGCTCGCATTGCGCCGCTGCGGCGTCCGCGTCTGAGCGCTGTGCGAATCGACCTGCGCGTCGGAGTCTCGCGGAAGAGGACCGGCTACTAGGTACCGTTGCCGTTACGTGACTGCTCGCTGGGAGGCGGGTCTCAAGAACACCACTCGTTCCGCGCTCTTCGCCGGTGTGATCGTCGCTGGCACCGTCGTCGTGCCGGGCGCCAGCGCCTCGGCGGCGTGCCCCGACCCCGCGACGGGCTCGATGCCGTTGGTGCCGATCGCCAGCACCGACAAGACCGTCGTGTTCCGCGGTTCTGGCAACGGGCACAGCCTGGGCATGAGTCAGTACGGCGCCCGCGGCGCCGGCCTGCTCGGCTGCTCGGCCACTGAGATCCTGACCACGTATTATCGCGGCGCCCAGCCGGCCACCCTGACGATGCCTCAAAGCGTCGGGGTGTGGATGCTCCAGTCGGGCACGTCGGCGACCGTAACGGTGGAGCCCGACAGCACGCGGACGGCCGGGGTGAGGTGGCGCCAGAAGAAGCGGCTCGTCGCCGTGCAGGACGAGGGCACGACATGGACGCTACGCCAGAGCGGATCGGTCGTCACACTCATCGACCACATGGGGCGCACTCGCTTCTCGAAGACCGCACCGGGCCAATCGCTGCTCGCCGACCATTCGGGCGTCGTTGTTCGGCTGAGCACGTTCGCCGGTTCCTCCCTGCGGCTCGATCGCCGCAACAAGTGGGACTACACCAGGTTCGACTACACAGCGGCTGGCCTCGATGCTCAGCAATGGTTTCGAGACAACGCCGAAGGCCCGGCGATGAACAAGTATCTCTACGGCGTCGCCGAGATCCCGCCGACGTGGCCAGCCGCCACCCAGCAGGCCCAAGCCACCGCCGCCCGCACGTTCGCCGTCCGCGTCAACCGCGTGTTGTACGCCACCTCGAGGGATCAGTATTACGCTGGCCACAATCCCGCTCAGGACGCGCCGACGTCGGCATGGCGTCAGGCCATCGACGCCACCACCGCGAGTGTGATGGTGGACGGCGCTGGCCGGCCGATCGAGGCGTACTACTCGGCGTCGGCGGCCGGCTCCACCGAGGACAATCGATACGTGTGGGGAGGCGCCGGAGTGTCCTACCTGCAGGCCGTGGACGACAGTGCCTGGGCGAACGCCTCGAGCGACCCCTACGCCCAGTGGTCGAAGTCGTTCACGAAAGCCGAGATCGCGACTGCGTTCGGTCTTACGAGTGTCAGCACGGTGACAGTGGGTGCCAAGGGCACGGCGAGCCGCTTGCAGGGCGTCCGCATCACCGGTGAGGACGACGGTGTGACGGTGACGAGGTCGTACACCGGAGGAAACGTGGTCCAGCGGCTCGGACTGCGCTCACCCGGCTTCGAGATCACGACGCGCTGACGCCAGCGGCGAGCAGTCGGCCACAGAGCGCTTGCCGCGGTGCGGGCCCGGTGCAAGACTCCGCTCCCGAGAGACCCGATCAAAGGAGAGCAATGATGAACCCGAGCGCCGCGGACCTCGTCGCCGCCGCCAAGTCCAGGATCGAGAACCTCGATCCCGACGCCCTGGAACAAGAGCTGAGCAGCGGCGAGGCAGTACTCATCGACGTCCGTGAGCCAGAGGAACGCGAGAGCGGCGCCATCCCCGGATCAGTGAACGTGCCACGGGGGATGCTCGAGTTCCGCGCCGACCCGGCGAGTCCATACCACCAAGAACCGCTCGACCCAGGACGCAGGACCATCCTTCATTGCGCCAGCGGCGGTCGCTCAGCGCTCGCCGCAGCCACCTTGCAGGACATGGGCTACGCCAACGTCGCCCACCTCGACGGTGGCATCTCGGCGTGGAAGGAGGCCGGCAAACCGGTCGAGTGAGACGCCAGGGTGCTTTCGGTCCTCGTGCGACCCGAGGTCGTTCACCAGCTCTCGACGAGGTGTTCCCGACCGGGGGGTGCCACCGTCACCACCACCAAGTCCACGAAGGCGGCTGGACACTCCGACTCGATCCCACCGACCGAACCCTCACCCTGATCCGACCCGACCGCACCCAACCCGCACGACGCGACCGCCCGGCCTCTCGCCACCGTCCACTGACGCCGCCTGAGCTCCACAGCTGCCTGATGGCGATTTGCGCCGTCGAACACCCACGATTGCAAGTCCTCCGGGCGCTACGGCAGCAGCACAAGGTCGATGGCGTGGACGACGCCGTTGCCCTCCTCTAGGTCCGGCGCCTCCACGGTGGCGTCCTCGATGGTCTCGTTCTCGAGATCGACCGCCAAGACATCGCCCCCGAACGTCTCCAGTTCCTCATCGGCGAACAGTTCACCGGATCGCACCCGGCCTTGGAGGATGTGCCGCTCCATCAGATCACGAAGCTGCTCATCATCGGCGAGCAGCTCGGAGCCACCCGGGCTCTGCTCCAACTGCTCGAATGCGTCGTTGGTCGGCGCCAGCAACGTCATCGGGGCTTCGATGTCGTCGAGGAGATCCTGCAGCCCGGCCTGCTCCACGTAGTCGCGAGCCTTCGACAGCTCGAGGCACGTGTCCAGGATCTCCCACACGGTCTGGCCTTCCTGGACCGGGCAAGTGGACGGCGGATCCGTCACGGGCGTCGTCGGCGTCGTCGCCGGGGTCGTCGGCGTCGTCACCGGGG
>JACDHN010000440.1 GCA_013821025.1 Acidimicrobiia bacterium
CCCAGCCTTCGTGACGGAGCGCCAGCTCGGCGTCGTCGACCAGCAGGTCGAGCCGCTTCGTCGGCACGTCGATGCGGACAAGATCACCGTCGCGCACGAAGGCGATCGGGCCGCCGTCCACCGCTTCCGGGGCGACATGTCCGATGCAGAAACCCCACGTGCCACCCGAGAAGCGACCGTCGGTGATGAGCGCGCAATCGGCACCCCGACCGGCGCCCTTCAGGGCGCCGGTGATGGCGAGCATCTCACGCATCCCAGGGCCGCCCTTCGGGCCCTCGTAGCGGATCACGATCACGGTACCGGGGGCCATGGTCCCGTCGAGGACGGCGGACATCGCACCTTCTTCGCCGTCGAACACCCGGGCCTGACCCTCGAAGCGCAGCTGCTCCGAGGAGAGACCGGCAACCTTGACGACGGCTCCCATGGGTGCCAGTGAGCCCGTTAGCACGTTGATGCCGCCCTCCGTGTGGATCGGGGAATCGAGGCGATGCAAGACGACGCCGTCGGGCGCCGGCGGGTCGAGTTCGGTCAGGTTCTCGGCCATGGTCCGACTGGTGCACGTGAGCACGTCGCCGTGCAGCAGCCCGGCATCGAGTAGGTGGCGCAGCACGGTGGGCACACCGCCCACGCGGTCAAGATCGCTCATGTGGAACTTGCCGCCCGGCGTCATGTCGGCGATATGCGGAACCCGAGCAGCGATACGATTGAAGTCGTCGAGATGCAACTCGACGCCGGCTTCGTTGGCGATCGCCAGTAGGTGCAGCACGGCATTCGTCGAGCCCCCGAGGGCCGACGTGAGGGCGATGGCGTTCTCGAACGCAGGCTTCGTCATGATCATGCGCGGCGTGATGCCGGCACGGATCATGGCCACGACGGCCTCGCCGGCGGCGCGGGCATCGCCGTGCCGGCGCTCGTCGATCGCCGGCGGTGATGCCGAGCCGGGGAGGCTCATCCCGAGCGCCTCACCGATGGAGCTCATGGTGTTGGCGGTGAACATGCCGCCGCAGGCGCCCTCTCCCGGGCAGGCCCTGCGCTCGATCTCGGTGAGCTCCTCGAGTGTCATCGTGCCGGCGGCGCACGCGCCTACCGCCTCGAAGACACTGGTGATGTCGAGCGCTCGGCCGTCGTGCTCGCCTGGCAGGATCGAGCCGTTGTAGACGAGGACGCTGGCCAGGTCGAGGCGCGCCGAGGCCATCAGCATGGCTGGCATCGACTTGTCGCACCCGGCCATCCCGACGAAGCCGTCGAAGCGCTCGGCGTGTACGACGGTCTCGACGGAGTCGCAGCTCACCTCGCGGCTGACGAGCGACGCCCGCATGCCCTCGTGACCCATGGAGATGCCGTCGGACACGGTGATCGTGCCGAACTCCATCGGGAAGCCGCCGGCGTCGCGCACCCCCCGCTTCACGTGCTCGGCCAGCGTTCGCAACGTCATGTTGCACGGCGTGATCTCGTTCCATGAGTTGGCGATGCCGATCTGGGGCTTGTCCCAGTCGTCGTCAGTCATTCCTGCTGCGCGCAGCATCGCCCGCGCCGGCGCCCTCTGCATGCCGTCGGTCACGTCACGCGAGCGGGGTTTCACGTCCACCTGGCGCTCCGTGACCTGGCGCTCGGTCCCTGCGTCCGGTTCGCTCATGACGTGAGGGTACCGAACCAGTTCGCGGCGACCTCCCCACCTCCCGATCTGTGAGCTGTGGGCGTCGACATCGTGCGCTCACCTCACACATCCGCCGGCTCTCGCCGATCTGTGAGCTCCTGACGTCGATACGGGCTCGTCACCTCACACTTCGCCACAGATCTCGTCCGTTGTATTTCGACGGTCCGAAGTTCATCATTGAACACAGCGATGGCCACCTATGTCTACGACGACTTCCGAGTGACGTTCGCACCACGGGCGGATGGAAGCTTCGACGTGCGCGCTACCGATCACGCAGGCGCGCAGGCGTCCGGAGTCTTCACGACGCCCCTCGGCGACGACGAGCTACAGCGGGCGATCCTGCGAGTCGCCCGTTCCAACAGCCGCAAGGCCGGCCGGGACGACGCACCCGTTGTGAGTCGTGACATCGGATCCGACGAGCCGCCGGCACTCGATGCCGAGCAGATCGGCACCCTGCTCGGCAGCGCACTGCTCTCGGGCGGGATCGGCGACAGCTACGAGCGTGCCCGGATGGCGGCCGAGGCCAACGGGCGCGGTCTGCGCCTGTCACTCTCGCTCGCCAATGCCCCGGCGCTTCTGAGCGTGCCGTGGGAGTTCCTCTACCGCCGCCCGCGATTTCTCGCCAGCCAGCGCCACACACCACTCGTGCGCTGGCTCGATTCCGGCATGTTGGCGCCACCCCCGGCGATCGAGGCGA
>JACDHN010000441.1 GCA_013821025.1 Acidimicrobiia bacterium
CACTTGAGGTAGCGCAGGTAGGCAGCGAGGGGGAACTTGACGTCCATGTAGAGCACATGACCCTTTGGCAGCTCGAACGTGAAGTCGGGACGGCCCGTCCCGCCGTCGACCTGCGTCTGTTTGCGGTAATTGACGTTCTCGACGAAGCCGGCGAGCCGCAACACGTCCTCGGCCATGCGCTCGCCCCATTGGCCTCGCATCTGCGGGCTGGAGAGCGCCTCGCTCAGCGACCGCGTGGAGTCTGCGAGCGTCGCCGCCACCTCGGCGTGCGTGCGCAACGACTCGTCGAAGGCGCCGAACTTCTCGGCGTTGTTGCGTCCCATTTCACCGACCTTCTGACCCAGCCGGTCGAGCTCGAGGCGCACTTCGCGCGACACCTCGGCGAGCCGGGACCCGATCAGCTCCTCCTTGGCGCCGAGCTGCTCGCGTTGGCGCGCTGACAGTTGCTCGAGGTGCTGGCGCTGCAGCACGACGCCCTGCTCGAGCGCCGCCTTGATGGCGGCATCACGCTCCTGGACGGCGTGGCCGTGCAGTTGCTGGGTGACCGAGGCGACGGCCTGCTCGACAGCTGCTGTGAATCGTGCGTCGGCTGCGGCAGTCGTCTGGTCGGCGGCTGCGAGCTGGTCGGCGTCGACAACCTGCTGGTGATATCGCACCAACAGGTACGTCACCGCCGCCGTGAGCCCCACGGCCACTGCGATCCAGAGCGCTGTCGTCATGGGTCCCATGATGACCACGGGGTGTGACACGGCCGCGGATGCCGTGCGTGTCGGTCAAGACACTCGACCGTCAGCCGGTTCGCATCGTCATTCGCCGGCTACGCCGTCGGTGCTCTCGCGCAACAGATCGAGGTGACCGCAATGACGCGCCGTCTCCTCGATCAGATGAACCAGCGCGTAGCGCAGCGTGAAGTCCATCCCCTCCGACCTCGCCATCGAATCCAACTCCGCACCGGCGATGGCCTGGCGTGAACGCTCACACTCGACCACGTAGTCGTCGGCGATGCTCCACAACCTGTCGGTCGGCTCCAGGCGGAAGTTGCCGTGCGGGTCGTCGTCGCTCCACGGCCACGGCACGTCCAGAGCGGCGAAATCGATACTGAACCAGAACCGCTCCACGCCCGCGAGGTGCTTGACCAGCCCGGCGATCGTGAGCTCCGAAGCCGGAACCGGACGCTGGAACGCTTGCTCGTCGGTCAACCCGACGACCTTGTTCACCACCGTCGCCCGCAGGAAGTCGAGCCGCTGGGTGAGGGTCTCGCTCTCGCTCCCATCTTCTGTCGGACTGACCCGCTCGACTGCCCGAACGACGCGTTCCTCCATCACCACAGCCTCTCATGCGCTGAGGTCCGGCGTTCCAGTTCGTCAGATGCCGTCAGGACGCAGGCGAGGCGCCGAGCTTGGTGAGGATGCCCAGCTCGTCGGTGCTGCCCCACCGCTCGACGATCTGACCATCGACGAAGCGGGCAACCTGCACACCTCTCGCCTCGATGCGCCGGTTCGTCGGCGCCACGCCGTGGAAGTCACCCTTGTGCGTGCCCGTGAGGGTACCGATACCCGATTCATTGCGACTTCAACCGTCACCGCGGTGCTCGGTGGATCTGCTGGGCGCAGAACGGATGCGCCGGTACCGTACGCTCGGTGGACACCAAACCTGCGCTGAGCGTGAGCCCTGCTCCTACTGAGGACGAGGCCGCGGCGATCATGGCGGCGGTGGAGGTGCTATGGCCCAAGCCCGTGGTCATCGGGGTGCCGGCCAGGCCACGCTCGGCGTGGAAGTTCTCCAACCGCTGGTGGTCGCAGCCGCTGCCGCTGCGGCGCGCCAGGCCCTGGGTGTGAGGTCGTGTCCGTCGAGATCACCACTGTCGCCGACGACCTGATCGTCGCCCACGACGGCACGCAGGTAGAGCGGCTCGTCGGTCTGTCGCCGGACGCCGATTACGACATCGCCGGCCAGGTCGTGCGCACGCTCCAACGACCCGACGGCGAGTTGCTGTGCCGTCTCGGCACCGTGAACGACGTGCACTTCGGTGAGGTGGAGGCCGGTCGGGTGGACGACCATCCGGGTGGACCGGTGCGCCGCGTGGAGCCGGGCGCCACGCCGTACCCGGAGGTGATGAACCGTGCTGCCGTCGCCGAGATGTCGGGTGCCGATCTGGCGGCCGTGATCGTCAAAGGCGATGTCAGCACGGACGGCACGGACGACGAGTTCGCCATGTTCGAGTCGATCTACGGTGCTGCGTTCGGCGACAGGCTGCACACCGTGCGCGGCAACCACGACGCCTACCGCGGCCAGCAACGCTACGAAGGTGACCAGTGGATCGAGCTCCCGGGCGTCGCCGTCGCCCTGGTC
>JACDHN010000442.1 GCA_013821025.1 Acidimicrobiia bacterium
CTGCGGGCTGCCATCGAGGTCGCCGATGACGGCACGATCACCGGGGCGGAGTACCTGGCGGGGGGCCGAATCGGGACGACCACGCTCCGCGTGGGAGCAGAGCTCATCGTCGCCGCGGTGAGCATGCCCGATCGCCAGGCCGAGCCTGAGCTCGGTGACGGATGGGTGCGATTCAAGCAGACCGCCGGAGGGCGCACCGGCGTACCCATGCCGCGACCGGTTCCCCGCCCGCCGTTTGTCCAGTACCGCGCCCCGACGGCGTGGACCACCCTCGAGTTGACGATCTTCGCCGACGGCCGCAGCGAGCACCGGCTGGTCGGTGCGTCCATGTTCCCTCGCCACTGGGTGTACGACAGCGAAGGGGCGTTGGTGGCCAAGTCCGGGCTGATCGACATGAAGGAGTGGTCCGGCAAGGCATTCGGCTCGCACACCCCGTGGGGTGACGAGGACTCGCCGGCGTTCGTCACCGCAGTGGAGACGGCGCTCGAGCGCGAGCTGGCCAACATCGTCATGCGGGGTGCAGGCCGGCCGAAGATCCGCACGCTTCGCACCGGCGAGGTGCTCACGCGCCAGGGCGACGCCGGTGACGAGCTCTTCTTGCTGCTCGACGGGGTGCTCGTCGTGGACGTCGACGGCACCGAGTGGGCAGAGGTCGGTCCCGGGGCCGTGCTCGGCGAGCGAGCCGTGCTCGAAGGCGGCCGCCGCACGTCGACGCTGACCGCTCGCACGCCTTGCCGGGTCGCGGCGGTGCCCGCCGAGCAGATCGATCGTGACAAGCTGGTCCAGCTGGCGGTGGGCCACCGACGGGAGATGACGGGTCACATCGACATCGTGGCGGAGCAGTCTCCCGAGTCCTGATGCGGCTGCATCTCTGTGGCGTGCGCGGCTCGACTCCGGCGCCCGGAGCCGAGTTCACGAGGGTGGGTGGTCACACGTCGTGCGTGGCGATCGCCCATGACGCCGACGAGTACCCGCGCTTGCTGCTCGACGCCGGTACGGGACTGCGCAACGTGACCGCCCTGCTGGGCGACGCACCGTTCGAGGGCTCGATGCTGCTCGGGCACCTGCACTGGGATCACACCCAGGGCCTGCCCTTCTTTGCCGCTGCGGATCGGCCCGACGGGCGCGTCTGCGTCCACCTGCCGGTCGCCGCCGGCGCGCCGGATGACGCCCTCAGCGGCCTGATGGCGCCGCCGTTCTTCCCCATCTCCGTGGCCGGGCTGCGCGGCGAGTGGTCGTTCTACCCTCTCGACGAAGGCTGGTTCGACGTGGAGGGTTTCTCTGTGCTGGCCCGCGAGATCCCCCACCGGGGTGGGCGGACGTTCGGGTTCCGCGTCTCTGACGGGCAACGGAGCATCGCCTACCTGTCCGACCACGGACCGATCGCGCTCGGTGCCGGTCCCGACGGCTGGGGTCCCTACCATGAGGCAGCCATGGAGCTGGCAGAGGGTGTGGATCTCCTGCTCCACGACGCTCAGTTCACGGCCGCCGAACTGGCGGCACGGCCGCACTTCGGACACTCTGCCGTCGACTATGCCGTCCGTCTGGCGGAGCGCGGCGACGTCGGCAGGCTGCTGCTGTTTCACCACGATCCGAGCCGCACCGACGACGAGGTCGACGCGCTCGTGGCGGCGTGCGCTGGCGCGATGGTCGATGTAGGCGCCGCCCGTGAGGGCGACATCATCTGCTGGGATGCGGTCACGTAGATCTGGGCGCGATTGTGTTCGACTGCTGGAACATTTCACGCCCAGAACGGGCGGTGAATCACCGTCGAAGGCACGTCGATGGCTCACCGTCGCGAGCCCGTTGAGTCCCCCACAAACGAGCCCGGACTCCGCCTCTCTCGCACAGCCCCTTTACTCCGCACGACTTCAGAGCGCATGCTGACCTTGAGCCAGTCCAGTCGGAGGGAGCATGACATGACATGGGAGCTCGAGGGCCGTTACGTCGAGAACTGTTCCTGCGACGTGATCTGTCCCTGCACGTGGTCCAACCTGTCCCGCCCGGCGACCAATGATGACTGCCGCGCCGTGCTCGCCTTCCGGGTCGAACGTGGCGCGATCGAGGGCGTCAACGTCTCGGATCGAACGATCGTCCTCGTAATCCTGACGCCGAAGCTGATGGTCGACGGCAATTGGCAAGCTGGGCTGGTGGTCGATCAGGACGCCAGCGATGAGCAGATCACGCTCCTTACGAAGGTGTTCACAGGTGAGCTGGGTGGGCCGATGGCTGGCCTGGCACCGCTCATCACCGAGTTTCTCGGTGCCGAGCGGTCGTCGATCGATCTCCGTGTCGATACCGACGGCTGGTCGCTCAGGGTCGGCGAGACCGCCGATCTCGCCGGCGCG
>JACDHN010000157.1 GCA_013821025.1 Acidimicrobiia bacterium
ATCCTGGCCCTCGTGGACTCGACGAACGCCTCGAGCGACCCCATGCGCATCGGCAGCGGAAGCACCATCGACGCCAGGCCGGCCATCCAGCACGCCCGCAGGGCAGTGATCAGGCCCCGAGTCGTCGGGCCCAAGATGGCGACGTGATCGCCAGGCACCAGGCCACGGGCCTGGAGCGCAGCGGCGACGACGGCGGCCTCGTCGTGCAACTGGCGCCACGGCACGTAGATCGAGCCCTCGGTGCCGGCGTTGGACGAGCCGACGAACCGCACTCCCGCGTCGGCGTCGGCGGCGTGTTCGAGTCGCTCGATCGTCGACATCGGATTTCCCATCGAGTGCACGTTAGTAGTGACCGGTTCTCGACCGACATCGACCGCGAGGTCACCCAGACCGAGGATGTGAAAACCTCGGCGGATGCGATTCGTGGTGTTTGGGGCCGGCGGCGTCGGTGGGGTGGTCGGCGGGCGGCTGTCCCAGCACGGGCACGACGTGACGCTCGTGGCCAGAGGCGAGCACCTCACTGCCGTCCAGGCCGATGGTCTGCGCTTGGAGTCGCCCGACGACAGCGTCACGCTGGACGTGCCCGCCGTGGCCAGCGCCGCCGATATCGATTGGGGTCCCGACCACGTGTGCCTGCTGACCGTCAAGTCGCAGGACACCGATGCCGCGCTCAACGCCTTGGCGGCCGCTGCGCCGCCGGAGCTGCCGATCGCCTGCGTGCAGAACGGCGTCGACAACGAACGCCGGACACTGCGACGGTTCGCAAACGTGTACGGCGTCTGCGTGATGCTGCCTTCGACGTTCCTGCGCCCAGGTGTCGTGCAGGCGAGCTCTGCGCCCATGACCGGGGCACTCAACGTCGGCCGCTACCCGCTGGGCATCGACGAGTTGACCAACGATCTGGCCGCAGCCTTCTCCGGCGCCACGTTCCTGTCCGATCCCGACGACCGGGTGATGGACCAGAAGTACGCCAAGTTGCTGATGAACCTCGGTAACGCCGTGGAAGCGTTGTGCGGCACGGTCGATCGCGACAGCGAGCTGTTGCGCCGAGCCCGTCGGGAGGCGGTCGCCGTGCTCGATGCCGCCGGCATCGTCGTGGCGCCGAAGGGCCACGACGCCGAGCAACGCCGCCACATCTCGATCCGTCCGATTGGCGGCGAGCGTCGCGGCGGCGGCTCTACCTGGCAGAGCCTCGCCCGCGGCGCCAGCAGCGTGGAGACCGACCACCTGAACGGCGAGATCGTGCTGCTCGGACGCCTCCACCGTGTGCCGACGCCTGCCAACGCCCTGCTGCAACGGATGGCCGCAAAGTTCGTCCGCCAGCGTCGCCCACCCGGTTCGGTAAGCGAGTCGGAGTTGGCGGCCATGCTGCGGGAGTGAAGACAATGGCCGAGGACGGCGACGACGTCACGCCGTAAGCTGACGAACGCCATGTGCCCTGCTCACGACACCGAACACGTCGACGACGAACCGCCGTTCCGCTACACCGCCGCGCTGGCGCTCGACCTCGAGACCCGCTGGCAGCACTGGTGGGATGAGCACGCCACGTACGAGACGCCGAACCCGTCCGGTCCCCTCGCCGACCCTGAAGCGCTCGACAACGGCCGCACCAAGCTGTTCGTGCTCGACATGTTTCCGTACCCGTCTGGTGAGGGCCTGCATGTCGGTCACCCGCTTGGCTTCATCGGCACCGACGTATACACGCGGTTCAAGCGCATGACGGGGCATCACGTGCTGTACACGATGGGCTTCGACGCCTTCGGCCTGCCGGCCGAGCAGTTCGCCGTGCAGACCGGCCAGCACCCCCGCCTCACCACCGAGCGCAACGTCACCACCTACCGCCAGCAGCTGCGGCGGTTGGGGCTCGGGCACGACCCGCGCCGCGCCATCAACACGTCCGACCCGCGTTACTACCGCTGGACACAGTGGATCTTCTCCCAGATCTTCAATGCCTGGTTCGACCGTGACGCCGACGACGGCCGGGGCAGGGCCCGCCCGATCGGCGAGCTGATCGCCATGTTCGAGGCCGGCGACCGCCCGACGTCCGACGGCCGCAAGTGGTCGAGGTTGAACGCCACCGAGCAGGCGGCCGAGATAGACATCCACCGGCTGGCCTATGTGGCAGACGCCCCGGTCAACTGGTGCCCAGGTCTCGGGACGGTCGTCGCCAACGAGGAGGTCACGGCCGACGGACGAAGCGATCGCGGCAACTTCCCGGTGTTCCAGCGCACGATGCGCCAGTGGATGATGCGCATCACCGAGTACGCCGATCGTCTGATCGACGACCTCGAGGTGCTCGACTGGCCAGACTCGATCAAGACGATGCAGCGCAATTGGATCGGGCGCTCTCCCGGATCCCGGGTCCGCTTCGACTCGCCGGCTGGGGAGGTCGAGGTGTTCACCACCCGAGCCGACACGTTCTTCGGAGCCACGTTCATCGTGCTGGCGCCAGAGCACCCGTTGGTGGCGTCGCTGACCACCGGGCCCCACGCCCCCGCTGTCGTCGAGTACAAGCAGGAGGTCCGCCAGCGCAAGGACTCCGAGCGCACCGACGACACACGCGCCAAGACCGGCGTGTTCACCGGCTCCTACGCCGTCAACCCGTTCACCCGCAAGGAGATCCCGATCTGGATCGCCGACTACGTGCTGATGGGCTACGGCACCGGAGCCATCACGGGCGTGCCGTGCGGTGACCAGCGCGACTTCGAGTTCGCCCGTAACTACGGGCTCGACATCGTTCCCATCCAGCAGCCTCCCGACGAATGGTTCGAGCAACATCGCATGGAACCGACGCTCGACACAGAGCGATGGCCCGAGGCGTACGTCGGCGACGCCCCGTACGTCAACTCCAGCGGCAAGAAGCTGGACCTGAACGGGATCGAGTCGGTGCGCCAGGGCGTCGACGTCACGAACGAATGGCTGGAAGCAACCGGCCACGGCGAGGCCACCGTCACGTACAAGCTGCGCGACTGGTTGTTCAGCCGGCAACGGTACTGGGGCGAGCCGTTCCCGATCGTGTACGACGACATGGACATCGCCCATGCCGTGCCCGACGAAATGCTGCCTGTGGAGCTGCCCGACACAGAGAGCTTCTCACCGCGCACGTTCGATCCCGACGACGAGAACTCGGATCCCGAGAGCCCGCTCGGGCGGCTGAGCGACTGGGTCGAGGTGGAGCTCGACTTGGGTCAGGGTCTGCGCACCTACCGGCGCGACACCAACATCATGCCGCAATGGGCCGGATCGTGCTGGTACGAGCTGCGTTACTGCGACCCGACGAACGACGACGTTCTCGTCGACCCCGACGTGGAGCGGTTCTGGATGGGCCCGCGCACCGACCTACGCCCCGATCATCCCGGCGGCGTCGATCTGTACGTCGGCGGCGTAGAGCACGCCGTGCTGCACCTGCTGTACGCACGCTTCTGGCACAAGGTGCTGCACGACCTGGGTCACGTGTCGTCGATGGAGCCGTACGCCCGACTGTTCAACCAGGGCTACATCCTGGCCGCCGCCTACCAGGACGAGCGCGGCATGTACGTGGAGGCCTCCGAGGTCGAGCGCCACGACGACGGTACATACACGTTCGACGGCCGGCCGGTCTGGCGCGAGATGGGCAAGATGGGCAAGAGCCTTCACAACGGCGTGTCACCCGATGAGATGTACGAGCAGTACGGCGCCGACACGCTTCGCCTGCACCTCATGGCAACGGGGCCGCTCGACGCCTCCCGGCCGTGGGAGACCCGAGACGTGGTCGGCATGTACCGGTTCGTGCAGCGCCTGTGGCGCAACCTGATCGATGAGGAGACGGGGGAGCTGTCGATCACCGACGAGCCGGCGACCGACGACACCCGCAGGCTGCTGCACCGCACGATCGACTTCGTTCGCCAAGAGATGGACGCCCTGCGCATGAACACGGCGATCGCCAAGCTGGTTGAGCTGAACAACCACGTGACGAAGCTGACGTCCACACCCCTCGAGGTGGCAGAGCCGCTGGTGCTGATGCTGGCACCTGTGGCACCCCACATGTGCGAGGAGCTGTGGCGCAAGCTCGGCCACGAGCACACGCTGACCCGTCACCCCTTCCCGGAGGCCGATCAGGCGTGGCTACTCGACGACACCATCGAGATACCGGTGCAGGTCAATGGCAAGCTGCGTAGCCGCGTCACGGTGGCCGTCGACGCCGATCACGCTGCCGTCGAGCAGCTGGCGCTGGCCGATCCGAAAGTGGCGGCCGCCATCGACGGCGCCTCACCCAAGAAGGTCATCGTCGTCGACGGCCGCATGGTCAACGTCGTCCTCTAGCTCGAGTCATCAGCTTGCGAACGGCTGGCGACGAGCTCCGCCTGGCTCCGTGCCAGCGTCTGTCTGAGCCGGCGGACCTCCTCGACCAGCGCCACGACGGTGGCGACCGCCACCAGATAGACGGCGAGCGAGAGCAGGTCCCTCCCGTCCCTCACCGCCAGCTGTCGCTGAGGAGTGACGAAGTACCAGTTCGCCAGCCCGAACCCGGCGACTCCTGCGGCCGCTGCCGGGAGTGGCCCGCCAGCACGTGCCACAGCGACTGCGAGCAGCAAGTAGAGGAGCAACACAGTCGCCAGCGTGAACGTCGCCCGATGATGCGTGAACAGCACGGTCAGCCCTACCGCGCCGGCGGCGGCCAGCAGCCATGACGTCGCCGTCACGCTGCGAGCACGAACGACGTCCCGACGGCGTTGGGCACGTACGCATCGGGCATGGCGGTCCCGATCCGTTGCTGAGCGCGCCAGCCGGTGCAGTGCGCTGGCACCACGACAGACGGGTTCAGCTGCATCAGGGCGGCGATCGTCGGTTCGATGATCGGTTCGAACGCTGGGCCAGTGAGGTGGAAACCCCCGAAGAGCCCGTGCAGCCGGTCGACGCCCGTGAGCCTCATCGCCTGACGAGCGATGTTGATCGCTCCGGCGTGCCCGCAGCCGGTGAGCACGACGAGCCCACGGTGCTGCACGTTCACAACGAGCGCCTGGTCGTCGACGATCAGCGGGTCGGGCTCCCAGTGGCCGTCGCGGTAGGCGTCGTGGTACGGCATGCCGTGCTCGAACTCGGTCGTGCGATCGACCTCCCCGGTGATCAGGACGCTGCCATCGAGCAACACGGACGGCTGACGTCGCTCGATCACCTCAAAACCCTCCCGCTCGATTGCCGCGCGGCTGAGTGTCGGGAGCTCCCACTCGGACGTCCCCGGTAGTGCGATACGACGCCGGGTCCACACCAGCGGATGGATCGTTAATGGCAACCCGCTGCGACGACGTAATCGTGACAGCCCGGCGAACCCGCCGGCGTGGTCGAAGTGCCCGTGACTGAGGACGACCGCCTCGATGGCTTCGACGTCGGTTCCGAGACGTTCCATATTGGCGGCCATTCCGTCGGGAGACACGCCGGTGTCGAACAGGAGGGTGTGGACGCGATCGCCTCGGCGCGTGGTGACGAGCGCCGAGAAGCCGTGCTCGGCGGTCATGCCCGGCACGGTCAGGCCACCGTCGAACAGGTCCGCCGCCACGTGCGGAGTGCGGCGCAGGCCCATGCGCTTCGCCGGACCCATGTCGGCCATCAGCCCGTCGTAGCTGTTGTCGACCAGCGTGGTGATGACGACCTCGTCGACGGCGGCGAGCGAAATCGGATCGATGGCATCGCCGTCGACCTGGCGCGGCACGGCTTGCGCCGCTTCACCGTGGTGATCATGGTCGTGGCCGACGCTGCCGCACATGATCGCAGACTAGGCAGCGGACCGGCGATGTCCGAGCCGCAGAACCCATCTCTGGTGGAGAGAAGTGGAGCTGAGGGGAATCGAACCCCTGACCTCTTCCATGCCATGGAAGCGCTCTACCAACTGAGCTACAGCCCCAGGATGAGCGACGATACCAACAGGCCGGATCGCTGCCACGCCGGCTCGGGCTGACCTGCCAGGCGGCGTCAGTGGTCGACGGCGGTCCAATCGATGACCGCCACGTCGCGGTAGAGCCGCTCGATCTCATAGAAGTCGCGGATCTCTTGAAGGAACACATGCACGACGACATCGCCGTAATCGAGCAGTACCCACTGCTGCTCGTGACGGCCTTCTGTGCGCAGCGGCCTGCGCTGCAGCTCCCGGCCGACCTCGGCTTCGACCTCCTCCACGAGCGTCCTCACCAGGCGACGGTTACCGGCTCCGCAGATCACGAAGTACTCGGTGATGGCCAGCACGTCGCCGACGGCAAGGACCGTGACGTCGGTGCCGTGTTTGGCATCGGCCGCTCGAGCGGCGGACAGAGCGACGGCGAGGGCTGCCTCGTCGAGCCCTCCGCGATCATCGCTGACCGTCATCGCCGCCCGTCGTCGTCAAGCATGGATTCCCATCAATCAACATCGTAGAAGGCAAGGGCGCTGTCGCCGAGCGTGATCACCACATCGATGCCCGGGATCTCGTACCCGGCGTCGACGACCTCGACATCACCGACGAGGCTCGGGAGCGTGTTTTTGGCTGTTGGCTCGGCGTCGGCGTTGACCACCTCCACACGGCTGACATCGGGACCACCGTCCTCGGCACCCGCCGTCGACACCGACGTTACGTTGATGTTGGCGAACAGCAG
>JACDHN010000158.1 GCA_013821025.1 Acidimicrobiia bacterium
GTCACGCCGCGGGCCGGCGACGTGTTCGCAGCGTTGGCGGACCGCAACGTCGTCGTCGACTACCGGCGCGACCGGCTGCGCATCGGCTTCGGCATCTACCACGACGAGGCCGACGTGGACCGGCTGGCCGACATCGTCACCGAGGTGTGGCCACTCATTGCGCAATCCGCCGTGCCCTAGCGAGAAGTATTTTCGACTAGCGATCTACGGGGAATGTGCGTGCCTGTTCCGTCGGACTCGTGATCTCCAGCAGGTGCCCGTCGGGGTCCAAGGCGAAGGCGCGAACTTCTCCACCCCAAGCAGGTTCCGCGGCGGGGCCGAGGAATCGCACACCGCGGCTTTGCAATGCCGTGACGACGGCACGACAGTCGGCCACCTCGATGACCACCTCGCCCGAGGCCTGCTGATCAGCGTCGACGGGAGGGACCAGCCGGATCGAGCGGTCGGGAGGTGGGTCACCTGCGACGGCCAGGTGCAGCCGCCCGCGACCGACCTGTACGAGCGCGTAGCTGTCCCATTGCATTTGGACGTCTCCCCGACTTGGTCGACCCAGAAGCGCAGCGACCGACTGAGGTCGGCTACTGCCAGCAATGGAGCGATGCCGGCGGATGGGTCCGGGAAGGCTGCGCGGTCAACGGTCACGCAGCTATCTGATCAGCATCCGGCGCCGGTGACGAGCTCGACCACCTGTCGTCGTCACTCGGCGCTCGGGAGCACAGCCCCGTGGCGTGGGAACACCATGCGCACCGCGTCGGGCACGTGAGTGAACTGCAGCCGGCGCACCTCACCCAGGTAGTCGCCGTCGACCTGATAGGGAAATGGCACGGGATGGCTCACAACGAGATGGTCGAGCCCGGTCCACTCGACGATGGCGTCGCTGGTGGTGATGCCGCGTCCGCGCAGGGCGCCACCAAGCCCCCGCAGGATGGCGAACGCGGACATGGTTCGGAACGTGATGGCGACGAGCGGATGGTCGAGCGTGGCCTGCTTGGAGAGATCGATCGGCGTGTTGCCTATGTACGTATAGGGATTCGTGTTGAGCACGATCGTGAAGAAACCGTCGGTGATCCCATTGCCGCGGCCTGCGGACTCGGCAGTGACCGAGAAGTGCGGGCGTTTGCGGTCGTAGCCGCTGGCCCACGTGGACAGGGCGGCGGTGATGTACAGCGGGTGACCGAGCCAGCGCTTCAGCGATGCCCTGCGCTCGACGGCCCTGACCACGGCGGCGTCGTAGCCGATGCCGGTGTGGAAACAGAAGAACCGCCCGTTGACCTGGCCAAGGCCGATGGGCCGCAGGTCGGCCGCGTCGAGCCCAGCCGCCAGATGTTCGGCAGCGGCCACGGGGTCGTTGGGCAGGCCGATCGTCCTGGCGAACACGTTGGTCGATCCGCCGGGCAGCACGCCGATGGCGGCGTCGGTCCCGGCGATGCCTGTCGCCACCTCGTTCAACGTGCCGTCGCCGCCGAACCCGACGACCACGTCGACGCCCCGGCGGGCAGCGTCGGCGGCGAACCGGGTGGCGTGACCGCGGCGATGCGTCTCTTGCAGTTCCACGTCGTGCCGCTGCGACAATCGGCGGTGGACGACGACCGTGTTGCGGGCCGTCACCGACGACGCGAACGTGTTCACGACGAGCAGAACCTTCAAGACGGCCGACCGTAATCCAGCGTTTCGGCAAATTGGTTCTTGTTGACCCAGCGGTAACAATGTGCGGTCATGAATGTGATCGTCTGCGTCAAGCAGATCCCGGACCCGGCGATGCCAGGGGAGCTCGATCCGTCCACGAAGACCCTCAAGCGATCAGGGAAGCTGATCCTCGACGAGTCCGACGGCTACGGCGTCGAGATGGCGCTCCAGCTCGTCGATGCTGCCGGCGGCGGCGAGGTCGGACTGGTATCGATGGCGCCCAACGGGGAGGTCTCCGGTTTGCGCACGGCGCTGGCCATGGGCGCCTCGAAGGGCGTGTTGGTGTCGGATCCGGAGCTGCAGGGCACCGACGCCCTGACGACGGCGAAGGTGCTGGCCGCAGCGACGAAGCGCCTCGGCGACGCCGACCTGATCATCGCCGCCACCGAGTCGAGCGACGGCTACACGGGCACCGTGCCCGAGCAGATGGCCGAGGTGCTCGGCCTTCCGTCGGTCACGTTCGCCAAGTCCGTCACCATCGAGGACGGCGTCCTGAAGGTCAACCGACAGACGGAGGCCGGCTACGACGAGGTCACGTGCACGCTGCCGGCCGTTGTCAGCGTGACTGCCGGCGTGGTCGAGCCGCGGTACCCCAGCTTCAAGGGGATCATGGCCGCCAAGTCCAAGCCCGTCGAGGAGGTGACGGTCTCCGATCTCGGCGTGTCGCCGGTCGGTTGGGCCGGCGCCAACCAGGAGATCGTCGAGGTGTCCGACGCCCCCGAGCGCCAGGCGGGGGAGATCGTGACCGACGAGGGTGAATCGCACCTCAAGATCGTGGCGTTCCTCGAGAACCTGAAAGTGCTGTGACTGGAGAGATCATGACTGCTTCCAACATCTGGGTCTTCGCTCAAGTCACCGACGACGCCCCAACGGCCGGCACGCTGGAGCTGCTGACGAAGGCCCGCTCGCTCGGTGAGTCGGTCACGGCGTTCGTGCTCGGCGACGTCGGCGGTTCCGCTGCGGCCCTCGGTGAGCACGGCGCCACGAAGGTCTACGAGACCGGTGACCTCGGTGGCAAGCTGCCCGGCGTAGCGGGAGCCGCTGCCATGAAGGCCACGATCGACGGCGGCGACACGCCCGATCTCGTCCTCTTCCCCCAGAACTACGAGGGTCGCGACGTGATGAGCCGGCTGTCGGTCAAGCTCGACCGCACCGTCCTCACGAACAACACAGACATCGCCGTCGACGGCGACGCGGTCAAGGTGACGACGTCGGTGTTCGGTGGAACGCAGCTCGTCACCACCACGTTCACCGGCGACGGTCCCCATCTGGCGGCATTCCGGCCCAAGAGCTTCGCCGCCGAGGCGGCGGGTGGTTCGGCCCCCGAGGTGAAGAAAGCGGAGGTCCCGGACCTCGGCGCCAGCGGCGGAGCCAAACTGGTCGCCACGCACGTGGAGGAGCACTCCGGTCCGAAACTCGACGAAGCCGCCGTTGTGGTCGCCGGCGGGCGCGGCCTCGGCGAGGCCGGCAAGTACGACATGATCGAGTCGCTGGCCAAGCTGCTCAAGGCGGCGCCCGGCGCTTCGCGCGCCATCGTCGACGCCGGCTGGGTGCCCTACAGCTATCAGGTGGGCCAGACCGGCAAGGTGGTCAAGCCCACCGTGTACCTGGCGGCGGGCATATCCGGCGCCACACAACACATGGTCGGGATGAAGGGCTCCAAGAACATCATCGCCATCAACAAGGACGAGGAGGCACCGATCTTCGGCGTCGCCGACCTCGGCATCGTCGGCGACGTGCACAAGGTGCTCCCCAAGCTCATCGAAGCCCTTGAGTCCCGCTGAAGTAGTCCTCTCCACGACCGACCCACTCACACCACCCACCACGATCTGGGCGTGATTCCTGCCACGGCGGCTTCTGGGCGTCGATCTTCGCGACGTCCGCGACGATCCGCTCCCAGAACGCGCTTGCTGGGCGCCTCGACACCCGGAAACATGATCTTCATCGTTCCGGGATCAACGTCGACTCCCGATCTCGTACAGTGGTTCATGCGCGGCCTGGCAGGACGCGCTCGAACTGGCGATGTGAACGCCAGGTGACACGCAAATGACCGAGACCTCGACCACACACTCACACCACGATCCGACGATGCCGCCGGCGGCCGTCTCGTCCGACGCCGTGCTGTCGTTCGACCACGTGTCGATGACCTTCCCCGACGGCACCCACGCCGTCGACGACGTCAGCTTCAGCGTCAGACCTGGCGAGTTCGTCACCGTCGTCGGACCATCGGGCTGCGGGAAGTCGACCCTGCTGCGCGTCGCCGCCGGCCTGGAGCACGAGACGGCCGGCAGCGTCGCCGTCAACCGCAGCGAACTGGGGTACGTCTTCCAGGATGCAACGCTGCTTCAGTGGCGCACGGTGCGGCGCAACGTGGCGCTCTTTGCCGAGCTCGATGGCATGGCTCGCCCGGAACGCGAACGTCGGGTCGATGAGAAGCTGTCGCTGGTCAACCTCGATGGGTTTGCCGACAAATACCCGCGCCAGCTCTCCGGCGGAATGAGGATGCGCGCTTCGCTGGCCCGCTCGCTGGTGATGGACCCGTTGATCTTCCTGTTCGACGAGCCGTTCGGCGCCCTCGACCAGATCACCAGGGAGCGGCTGAACAGCGAGCTGCTCGAGCTGTTCGCGCGACAGGGTTTCGGCGCCCTGTTCATCACCCACTCGATCGCCGAGGCCGTGTTCTTGTCCACGAGGGTGCTGGTGATGTCAGCGAGACCCGGACGCATCGTCGCCGCCTTCGACGTGCCCTTTGCCCCGTCGCGCTCACCCGAACTGCGATTCGACCCGCAGTTCGCCGAGCTGTCGGGCGAGGTCTCGCAGGCGCTGAGGGGAGCACACTCATGAGCGACCTGGTGGAGGCTCAAGCGGTTGCGGCCGGGGCGGACGCGGCCACGGCGCCGGCGCTCGACCCCGACACCGCCGCACCGACGCCGCGCCGGCGCGGCCGCGAGCTGGTCGATCTCGTCGGTCCGGCGTTGGCCTTCTGCGTCTTCGTGGGCTTCTGGTACGTGATGCACTACTGGGCGTTGCGGGCCATCTGGGACAAGCCGGACTTCCTCGTGCCGCCGCCGCACACTGTGATCAACGAGGCGTTCGTCGACACCGAGCGACTGACCGAGATGCTGCGGGCGACGCGCTTCACGGCCTACATCTCGCTGATCGGTCTTGGCATCGCCATCCTGGTCGGCACGATCCTGGCGGTGGCGATGGCCCAGGCGCGATGGCTGGAGCGCTCCGCCTGGCCCTACCTCGTCGCCCTCCAAGCGATCCCGGTGATCGCCCTGACGCCGCTCATCGGCTCGATCTGGGGGACCGGTCCGGTCGGGCGGATCGTCGTGTGTGTGTTGATCGCCATGTTCCCGATCGTCGCCAACACGCTGTTCGGGCTGCTCTCTGCGGATCGCGGTCAGCACGATCTGTTCACTCTGCGCAACGCTTCCCGTTCCACGAGGATGTTCCGACTCCAGTTCCCGGCGGCGCTGCCGGCGATCTTCGCCGGGTACCGGATCGCTGCGGGCCTGTCGGTGATCGGTGCCATCGTCGGCGAGCTGTTCTTCCGCAGGGGCGAGAAGGGCATCGGCATCCTGCTGGCCGACTACCGATCGCAGAACCAGGTGCCAGAGGCATACGGGGCGATGATCCTGACCGCGGCGCTGGGTATCGCGCTGTTCGTCGCATTCGGTTGGCTTGCGCAGCTGATCGTCGGGAAGTGGCACGAATCGACCCGCAAGACCGGTTGACCCGGCTGATACCTGCCCACCACAGAACCCATCGACACCACGTCGAGCGTGAACCCAAGGAGACAACATGCACAGGCGGAGAAACAACTGGCTCGCCATCCCGGTCGCTGCGGCACTCGTACTCGCTGCATGCGGTGACGACGAGGCGTCCGACCCGACCGAGCCCGGTCAGTCGACGTCGGATCCCAGCGAGGGGACGACCGGCGCCTCGACCGAGCAGTCCACCGGCAGCTCGACAGGGGCGTCCACGGCCGGCTCGACCAGTGTGCCGACGAGCAGTTCCACGGGTTCCACGTCGACAGGCAGCTCCACGGGCTCCAGCGGCGGCGGTGGTGGCGAGGGTGTTCTCGCCGGCATCTGCCCGGAGACCGTCGTCATCCAGACCGACTGGAACCCGGAGGCCGAGCACGGCTTCACGTTCCAGCTGCTCGGTGACGACTACGAGATCGACGCCGACACCTTCGCCGTCCGGGGATCTCTCGTCGACTCGGACGACAACGACACCGGCGTCGACGTCGAGGTCCGAGCCGGTGGGCCGGCGATCGGCAACGAGACCGTGACCTCGCAGCTCTACCGGGACGAGGAGATCCTGCTCGGCTACATCTACACCGACGAGCAGATCCAGAACGCCAGCGAGTTCCCTACCGTGGCCGTCGAGTCAGGCATGGACAAGAACCCGCAGATCATCATGTGGGACCCCGAGACCTACCCAGAGGTGGAGACGATCGCCGACCTCGGCGAGACCGAAGCCACGGTGCGCTACTTCGGCGGCGCCGCCTACATCGAGTACTTCACAGGGGAGGGCATCCTGTCGCCCGACCAGGTGGACGGCTCGTACGACGGCACGCCGGCGGCGTTCATCGCCGACGAGGGCAAGGCCGCGCAGCAGGGCTTCGGCTCTGCGGAACCGTACAAGTACGAGAACGAGTTCACCGACTGGGGCAAGCCCGTCGCCTACCAGTACATCAACGATGCCGGCTGGGAGAACTACGGCGAATCACTTGCCACACGCCCTGAGAACATCGAGACGTACCGGGAGTGCTTCGCCGAGCTGGTGCCGATGATCCAGCAGGCGACGGTCGACTACGTCAACGACCCGGCCGAGACGAACGAGCTGATCCTGGAGGCCGTCGAGGAATACGACAACGGCTGGACGTACACGCCCGGGG
>JACDHN010000001.1 GCA_013821025.1 Acidimicrobiia bacterium
GGTCGCAGCCGGGTCGTGAAGCCAGCGCCGAAGAACGCCTTCGTGAACGCCTCGATCGTGCCGGCCAGATGCGCCATGGTGATGCCTTCGTCGACGACGAGTCCCTCGATCTGGTGGAAGACCGGCATGTGGGTGGCGTCGGGCGTGTCGCGGCGGTACGCCCGGCCGGGCGCGACGATGTAGATGGGCGGCTCCTGGGCGAGCATGGCGCGTAGCTGGACGGGAGATGTATGAGTGCGCAGCACGGTCGACCCGAGCGTGCCACCTGGCGGCACGTGATCGGTGAACAGCGTGTCGAACTCATTGCGGGCCGGGTGGTTGGCTCCCATGTTCAGCGCCTCGAAGTTGTGCCACTCCGTCTCGACCTCGGGTCCTTCGGCGATCTGGAAGCCCATCCCGACGAACAGATCTTCGAGCCGCTCCCACGCCTGGGTCACGAGATGGGCATGGCCACGGCCCGGTCGCGACGTGACCTCGGTGAGGTCGATGCGCTCGGCCTCGATGCGCTCGGCCTCCTCGGCCCGACGCAGATCCTCGCCACGCGCTGTGGCGGCAACCTCGACGGCGGTGACGGCCTCGTGAAGGGCTTGGCCCGCGACCCGCTTATCGTCCAACGTCGCCAGGCGGCCGAGGGCGGACTTCAGCGTGGCCAGGTCGCCCTTCTTGCCGAGCAGCTCGGATTGGAGACGCGTGACGTGGTCAAGCGTGTCGGCGTCGTCGAGACGTTTCAACGCTGCGTCGCGCGCGGCATGGATGTCGTCGATCATCGGAGTCCTTCGTTCACGGGCGAATCGGCTGGCTCTATCCGGCGGCACCGAGTTGGCGGATGATGGTGGACGTGTCGAAATAGATGCGCTCGCAGACCAGCCGGTCCTCTTCGAACAGGAACAGGGCGACCATCTGGCACTCGAACGTGCGGCCCGTCGGCGGGATGTCATCCAGGCCCGGGAAGGGCCCGAGGTGCGTGCCGCGCAGGACGAACTCGGCCGCCACACCGTCATCCATGTGATGAAGGGCCAGCACCTCGTTGCGCTGATCGGGAAACGGTCGGCGCGACGCCCGGAAGTAGCCAGCCACCGCCTCGGCGCCGTCGAACACCCGTCCGGTCCCGATCAGCTCGTAGCGGGGACGGTCGAACGTCGCCAGCGCCCGGTCGAAGTCGAGATCGTTCTCAGCCTCCATGTGCTCCCGGACGATCGCTTCGCGCGCCTCCCGCCACTCCCCTGCCCCGGCCATGGCGACGAAGTTAGCCAATCTCGCCCGGCTCAATCCGGTGGGCCGGCGGAGGCGATGGCAGTCGCTTCGGCGATCGTGGTGCCGGGAAGCAGCTCGGGGATCAGCCAGGTCGCTCCGGCCGCCGCCAGCTCGCCGGGATCATCGTGCGTGCCGCCGACGAGCACCACCTCGAGCTGGTCGAGCCCGTGGGCGCTCGACTCCGCCCTCACCGTCTCCGCGTGCTCAGGCAGCCACTCGCCGCCGCCCACGATCGCAACACCCTCCAATCCGTGGCGCGCCGCCCGTCGTGGTCCTGCCGACTTGCCTGCCGAGCCGGCGACCCAGATGGGACAGCGAGGCCGTTGCGTGCAGGCCACGGTCGTGCGCCGGTTCCCTGCTGCCGGGACCGGCTCGCCGGCGAGTGCCGGCAACAGAAACTCGAGACCGTCATCGAGACGGTTTGCACGAGCCTTGGCGTCGTCGCCAAGGTCGTCACCGACGTCCGAGTATTCGCCGTAGCGGTCATGGCCGAGCCCAAGGCCGAGCGTCAACCGACCACCCGACAGGCGATCGACGCTCGACGCCTGCTGAGCGACGACCGCAGGACGGCGTCTCGGAAGCGGCGTCACCAGCGGGCCGATCCTCACGAGGGACGTCGCCAGGGCGATCGCCGACAGCGTGACGAACGGATCGGCGAACGGTGCTCCGTCGCGGTGCCACAGGTGGTCCCACACGAACACGCCGTCCCAACCGGCGTTCTCTGCGGCAGCCGCCACGCTGGCGACGGCGTTCGGGTCGGCAAGCTCACCTCCCAGCGAGACGGACAACCCCCAGTGCACGGCGGAACCGTATCGCCCGAACGGCGTGCCGCCTGGTTTCCGGCAGGCGTTCGCGTTGAACAGGGTCCCCAGCGATAACCTCGTGCCCGGCCACGCCACGGGTACCGATCCGGTGCCGGCCCTGATCCTTCCCGGTCCACATTCGAGCGCGGCACCGTGGCCGCGCCCATACGCAGGAGACATCGTGAATCGTTCGTTGCTCGCCGAGGGCGGCTACCAGGACTTCGTACTCAAGGGTGGCGAGTGGGCCGTCCTCGTGCTGTCGGTCGGCGCCGCCCTCGCAGCCATCGCCGTCGGTTTCTATCTCGCCAGATCGGTGATGGCCGCCGACGAGGGCACGCCGAAGATGCGTGAGATCGCGACGGCCATCCAGGAAGGTGCCCTGGCCTATCTCAAACGGCAGTTCAAGACGATCGCCGTGATCCTCGTCCCGCTGGCGCTGGTCGTGTTCCTCACGTCCACGGCGATCGAAAAACAACCCGGCGTGGAGGCTCTGAGCTTCTTCCAGTCCGGCATGTTCCGCACCATCGCCTTCGTGCTCGGATGCGTGGCGTCGGGCTTCACGGGGTACATCGGCATGACGCTGGCAACCCGCGGCAACGTCCGTACGGCAGCAGCGGCGCTCACCGGCAGCATGCCGAGAGCTCTCACCATCGCCTTTCGCACCGGCGGTGTTGCTGGCATGTTCACCGTCGGTCTGGGCCTGCTCGGTGCCACGGTGATCATCATCCTTTTCCAGAACACGAGCTCGGCGATCCTCATCGGGTTCGGCTTCGGGGGCTCCCTGCTGGCGCTGTTCTTACGAGTCGGCGGTGGCATCTTCACCAAGGCTGCCGACGTTGGAGCCGATCTGGTTGGCAAGGTGGAGGCCGGCATCCCCGAGGACGATCCTCGCAACCCGGCCACGATCGCCGACAACGTGGGCGACAACGTCGGCGACTGCGCCGGCATGGCAGCCGATCTGTTCGAGAGCTACGAGGTCACGCTCGTGGCCTCCATCATCCTCGGTGTTGCTGCCTTCAACTCGATCGGCGCCAATCCGGCATTGGGCCTGGTCTTCCCGCTCGCCGCCCGCGCCATCGGCGTCGTGGCATCGATCGCCGGTGTGTTCGCCGTCAAGGCCAACGAGGGCGAGACCAACGCCCTGCGCCCGATCAACAAGGGCTTCCTCGTCGCCGGCACGCTCACCCTCGTGGGCACGCTGCTCGTCGCCCTGTTCTACGTAGGTAACGACCAGGACAACGCTGGGTGGAAGTGCTTCGGAGCTGTGGCAATCGGCCTCGTCCTGGCCCAACTCGTGAGCCGGCTCACGGAGTACTACACCGGTACCGAATACGGACCGGTACAGGAGATCGCCGAGTCGTCACGGACCGGACCTGCCACCGTGGTGCTGTCCGGCACGGCCAGTGGCCTGCAGAGCTCGGTGTACGCCGTCATCGCCATCGCCATCGCCATCGGCGTCTCACTGGCCCTCGGAGGCGGCAACCTGCAGTTCTCGCTGTACCTGGTGGCCCTGTGCGGCATGGGCATGCTGGCCACCACCGGCGTCATCGTCTCGGAGGACACGTTCGGCCCCGTCAGCGACAACGCCGCCGGCATCGCCGAGATGTCTGGCGAGTTCCACGGCGAGCCGCAGCGGATCATGGTCAGCCTCGACGCCGTCGGCAACACGACGAAGGCCGTGACGAAGGGATTCGCGATCGGCTCAGCCGTCATCGCCGCAGTGGCCCTGTTCGCCAGCTTCATCGAGACCGCCGGCGACGAGATCCTGTCGGCCGAACGCGTCGACGAACTGCTGCAGACCAGCCGCGGTGTGTTCGATGAGATCGCCCTGCAGATCAACGTCGCCGATCCGAAGATCTTCATCGGTCTGCTGATCGGAGGTTCAGTACCGTTCCTGTTCTCAGCCCTTGCCATCCGCGCCGTCGGGCGAACGGCCGGCGTGGTCGTGCAGGAGGTTCGCAACCAGTTCGCCGACGGCAAGATCATGGCCGGCACGAAGGCGCCGGACTACGGCCCGGTCATCGACATCTGCACCGCCGCTTCGCTGCGAGAACTGGCCACGCCGGCGCTGCTCGCCGTGCTCACGCCCGTCATCATCGGCTTCGGCATCGGATGGCAAGCGCTCGGCGGCTTCCTCGCCGCCGTGATCCTGACCGGTCAGCTCATGGCGAACTACCTGAGCAACTCCGGTGGTGCCTGGGACAACGCCAAGAAGTACATCGAGGACGGCCACTATGGCGGCAAGGGCTCCGAGTCCCACAAAGCCGCAGTGATCGGTGACACCATCGGCGACCCGTTCAAGGACACGGCCGGTCCGGCGCTGAACCCGTTGATCAAGGTCATGAACCTGGTGTCACTGCTGATGCTGCCGGCGATCATCAACTTCGAGTACGACGACGACAACCTGCGCTTCGTGATCGCCGGCGTCGCCCTCGTCATCCTGCTTGGCGCCATCGCCTATTCGTCGCGTAAGACCGAAAGCCTGGCGTCGACGTCTCCCCCGGCAGGACCGACGACGACGGCCGCTGTTGGGCGCGTCCCGGGGACCTGATGCTGGCATCGCTCCTCGCTATCGGGCCTGAGTTCTTGAAGCCGGAGTGGTGGTTCGACAAGGCCGGTCCTGCGGCCTTGCCCGTGGTGACGGCGATCATCTTCGCCGAATCGGGACTGCTGATCGGCTTCTTCCTGCCAGGCGATTCGTTGCTGTTCTTCACCGGTTTCCTCACGTCGTCGGCAGCCCAGGCCGAGGCTCCGTTCGATGAGTTCGCCCAGCACATGCCTGCGCTCCCGATCGTGCTGGTGTGCCTGGCGGTGGCGGCCATCATCGGCGACCAGGTCGGTTATGCGTTCGGCCGGAAGGTCGGCCCTGCGCTGTTCAACCGCCCGAACTCGCGGCTGTTCAAGCAGGAGAACGTGGCGAAGGCGCACAACTTCTTCGAGAGATACGGACCGAAGTCGATCGTGCTGGCGCGATTCGTGCCGATCGTGCGCACCTTCACACCGATCGTCGCCGGCATCGGCGAGATGCGTTACCGGACGTTCGTCACGTACAACATGGTCGGTGGCCTGATCTGGGCTGTCGGAGTCACGTCGTTGGGGCACTTCCTCGGCGAGGTCGAGTTCATCCGCGACAACATCGAGTTCGCCATCGTGGCGGTCGTCCTGGTGTCGATCCTGCCCGTCGCCATCGAACTGTACCGCGCCCGCCGCCATCGGCATCCGCAGACCCCCCTCGCCGAGGCGTTCCAGGAGATCGACGAGATCATCGAGGACGAACCGCAGCGCTAACGGGTTGACGAGCGCGTTCGCGTCGCCTCGAAGCACAGCAGCGTCGCAGCCATGGCCACGTTGAGGCTCTCGGAGCGGCCATGGTGTTCGATGCGCACCCACTCCGTCACTGGGGCGTCGTCGTCCAGCCCGTGGGTCTCGTTGCCGATGACGATCGCTACGGGGCCGCTCCAGTCGATCTCCGTGTGCGGCGTGCCGCGGTGCGATGACGCCCCGAGCAGGCGCCGTCCCCACGTGCCCAGCTGGTCGAGCGCGGCCGACGCGACCGGCACGTGGAACAGGGCGCCTGCGGAGGCCCTGACGACCTTCGGGTTGAACACGTCCACGGAACCAGGCGTCGTCACCACGGCGCCGGCACCGGCCGCCTCGGCCGAGCGCAGCACCGTGCCCAGGTTGCCTGGATCGGCGACCCGGTCGGCGATCACCACCAGCGCGGCCTTGTCGATGTCTTCGAGCGTCACGGTCCGGATCCGCACTGCGGCGAGTACCGGACGCGGTGTCTCCGTGGAGGCCACCCGCTCCAGCACACCTGGCGCCAGTCGGTGCCACTCGACCCCGGCGACAGCCAGGTCGAGCGGGGCACCGTCGCCCAGGTACGCCGCCTCGAGCTCCCAGCCTGCGGCTACGGCCTCGGCGATGAGCGCTGGGCCCTCCACGACGAACGCCCCCTCCTCGAGACGCGAGCTGCGGCGCCCGATCAGGCGCCGCAGCCGTTGAATCTTGGGGTGGTCGAAGCGCAGCGGCTCGCTAGCGCTGGCGCGACCGGCACTGCGCTCGATCAGTACGCCGCCTTGGCTGCTTCGACGAGCCGAGCGAACGCGGCGGTGTCGGTCACGGCGAGGTCGGCCAGGATCTTGCGATCGACGTCGATCTCGGCCACCCGCAGACCGGCGATGAACCGGCTGTAGGAGATGCCGTTCTGACGGCAGGCAGCGTTGATCCGCTGGATCCACAGCCGGCGGAACTCTCCCTTGCGAGCCCGGCGATCGCGAAAGGCGTACTGCCCGCTGCGCATCAGCTGCTCGTTGGCCGCCCGGAACGAACGACTCTTGTTGCCGTAGTAGCCCTTGGCCTGCTTCAGCACCTTCTTGTGGCGTCGTTTGGCGACGACGCCGCGCTTCACACGCGCCATCTCAGTCTCCTTGTCGTTTCAGCCCGTACTCAGCGCTCGCCCAGCAGGCGCCTGATCTTCTTCTCGTCACCGTCGTGCACGCCGACGTAGCCGTCGAGGCGACGGGTCCGAGTGGACGGCTTCTTCTCGAACAGGTGCTGGCGCATCGCCTGTTGGCGCTGCAGCTTGCCCGTCCCGGTCTTGCGGAAGCGCTTGGCTGCTGTCTTGCTGGTCTTCATCTTCGGCATGGTTTGTCTGCTCTCACGTCTCGTTTGCGCCGTCGCTCACGGTCTCTGGGGCCGTCTCTTCGTTCTCTTCGTTCTCCTCGGCCGCCTTGGCCTCGGCGTCGATGGCCTTACGATCGGGAGCCAACACCATGGACATGTTGCGCCCTTCGAGGCGGGCTTGAGTCTCGACCTTGACGATGTCACCGACCACGTTGAGCACGTCGTCGAGGATCTTCGTCCCGAGTTCGGGATGGGCCATCTCACGCCCCCTGAACTGCAACGTGACCTTGACCTTGTGGCCCTCGCGGATGAACTCGTTCAGCTTGCGCACCTTCGTGGAGAAGTCGCCGCGCCCGATCTTGGGACGGAACTTGACCTCCTTGACCGTCACATTGATCTGCTTCTTGCGTGACTCCTTGGCTTTTTGCGCCTCTTCGTACCGGAACTTCCCGTAGTCCATGATCCGGCAGACCGGCGGGTTCGCCATCGGAGCCACCTCGACGAGGTCGAGATCGAGGCTCTTGGACATCCGCAGGGCGTCCGGTAGCGCTTTGATACCGAGCTGATCACCGTCGGGTCCGATCAGTCGAACCTCTCGAGCTCGGATCCGATCGTTGATGCGGTGTTGTTCGGTCTGTCGCGTTGCTATGACAGGTCACTCCTGTGCAATGGGTGTTCCCTCCCGTAGGTGGATCTGGTCGTTCGACGCGAAGTTGGCATCAACATGCCACACCTGGCGGAGCGACCCGAAACGACACCGGAACACCGACGGCGACGGGCGCCGGCGAGAGTGCGGTGAGGCCCGGACGTGCCGTCGTCCCGAGCGCACCCGCTGGTGGCCGGGAGGGGGTTGCCCCCACTTCGCCTCTGCTATGTCGTCGGTAGGGTACCGCATGTGACGGACGAAACCACCGGGCTGGACGACGCCCGTGCCGCGCTCGACGACGCTCGGCGACGGTTGGCCGAGGTGCCTGCGGAAGTCGTCGTGGCGAATCACGCAATGGGTCTCTACGAGCTCGCCGCCCTCCACCTCGCCGCCGAGCCGCCAAACCTGACCGGCGCCCAACTCGCCATCGATGCCGTGCGGGCGCTCGTAGAAGGCCTGGGCGATCGCCTCGGCACCGACGCCGACACGTTGCGCGCCGCCGTCGCCAACATCCAGATGGCCTACGTCGAGATCGCCCGCGACGCGTAGTCATCGTCGGGCGAAGCGACCGACGGGGGCGTCGACGACGCGGCCGTCGTGCACGAGCACACCCTCGGCTCGCAGCAGCGCCGACTGCTCGCCGCGGTTCGCCGGAGACAGCCGGCCGTCGGAGTACACCACCCGCCACCACGGCAGATCAGCGCCGCTGCGGGCCAGGATCCGGCCCACGGCGCGCGCGGCGCGGGGCCGACCGGCGACGGCGGCCACATCTCCGTAGCTGACCACCTCACCGGCGCCGAGCATTGCGATGACCCTGATCAGGTCGTCGTCGAAGCTCGTCACGGACCGTCGAGGCGCACGATGCCGAACGCCTCGTGGCGGCCGAGCTTGGCTCGCACGCCGAAAACGACGGCGGCACCGACAGGGAGGGCGCGCGAGCCGTCGGCGATGTCGACGCAGTGAAACTCGTGCGCGGCACCATCGTGCTCGGCGACGATGCCCAGCCCAACTGCCTCGTCGAAAGCCTCGACCCGGCCGCGGCGAGTGCTGGAGATGACGTTGATGGTCAGTGGACGATCTTGCTGATCGACAGCTCGAGCAGGTCGGTGGCACCCGCCTCGAGCACTGCAGGGATGATGATGTTGACCTTGGCCTTGTCGACCACGGTCTCGACGGCGAAGCCACCGTTGGCGAGTTGGCCGATGGTCGGCGACTTGGCCGACGGGAGGACGGCCAGCACGGCATCGAGCTGCTCGGCGCTCACGTTGAGCTTGAGCAACACCTTGCCCCTGGCATCGAGCGCTCCGTTGAGCAGCACCATGATCTGGTCCATGGCGCGGCGCTTGTCGGGATCCTCGAACGAGGTCGGGTTCGCCACGACCTCGGTGTACGAGGTCAGGATCGTGTCGATGACGCGTAGCCCGGCGGCGCGCAGCGCCCTGCCCGTCTCGGTGATGTCGACCACGGCGTCGGCGATGTCGGGCACCTTGGCCTCGCTGGCACCGTAGCTGAGGCGCACGTCGGCCTCGATCCCCTGGGCGGCGAAGAACCGCTTCGTCAGCTCCGGGTACTCCGACGACACCCGCACTCCCTGGGGTAAGTCGCTCGTGCGTTGCACGTCGGAATCGGCAGCCACGGCGACGACCACCTTGATCGGATCGGTCGTGGCTTTGGAGTAGGCCAGCTCGCCGAGGCTGATGACGTGACTGCTCGTCTCCTCGACCCAGTCACGTCCCGTGATGCCCACGTCGAACAGGCCCTCGGCCACGTACGCAGGGATCTCCTGGGGCCTCAGGATGCGCACCTCGTCGATGCGCGGGTCGTTGATCGACGCCGAGTACTGCACGTCCGAGGGGCGCCGCACACTGAGGTCGGCGGCGTCGAACAGCTCCATCGTCGCCCGTTCGAGCGAGCCCTTCGGCAGCACCAGTCGCAGCACGGGCGGGACGTTACCGGAGGCCGCCGAGCGAGCGTCAATGAGATGTCGGGGCGTCGCTGAGCAGGCGGAGCGCGTGAGGCAGCACGTCGAGGATGGCACCGAGCTGTTCCACGCAGCCGTTGGGCGAACCGGGGGTGTTGCAGATGATCGCCTGGCCGCGGATACCGGCGATGCCGCGCGACAGGCGTCCGAGCGGGCTGACGAGATGCATCGCCTCGGCCAGCCCAGGTGCCTCCCGCTCCAACACGAGCCGGGTTCCCTCAG
Organism: Acidimicrobiia bacterium; assembly: GCA_013821025.1. Lineage (GTDB taxonomy): Bacteria > Actinomycetota > Acidimicrobiia > Acidimicrobiales > Ilumatobacteraceae > JACDHN01. The sequence continues at coordinate 9,533 of JACDHN010000001.1, forward strand.
GGGTCTGGTCACGCGGGGCGAAGCCCGTTCCCCCCGTCGTGACGATGAGTCCGCAGAACTCGTCGGCGAGATCGGTGAGCGCGACGGCGACGGCGGTCGCGCCGTCCTCGGTGACCCGATGCTCGACAACGTCGAGACCGGCCTTAGACAGCTGCGCTACGAGCGCTGCGCCCGCCTTGTCCTCCCGGGTGCCGCCGGCGACGCCGTCGCTCACGGTCAACACCTTGGCCAACAGCGCGCTGTCGTTCATCGCCCGACCGTATCGTCGTTGTCCGCCTCGGCCGCCTCGTCGCCGAAGCGCTCCCCGTCGGCCGGTCGAGCACCGTTGGCGAACGACTGCCAGCTCATACGAGGCGATCCGGCCTGCTGCACCTGCACGGGCCGCAGCGCTTGGCCGTCGCCGGCCGTGATCACGTCGCCGACCAGCTCGCCCGGCGCCGCTGCGCCAGGCGCCGCTGTCCGGTCAGCGGCATGCAACTTGAAGCGTTCGCCGCGGAACGTGGTGAAGGCGTTCCCCACACGCACCACGCGGTGCAGCTCGACCGCCGGCCGGCGCCAGTCGAGACGCCGCTCGTCGGGCGAGATCTTGTGCGCGTACGTGACGTCGCCGTGCTGGGGCTCAGGCTCGCCGAGACCGGCGGCCAGCCGATCGACGAGCAACCTCGTCCCGAGGTCCACCAGTTCCCTGCGCAGCTCATCGGCGGTCGTCTCCGAGCCGATCGGAACCTCGGCCATGGCGTACACGGCACCGGTGTCGAGCCCCTCCTCGACGTCCATCACGCAGACGCCGGTGACGTCGTCGCCAGCGAGAATCGCACGCTCCACGGGCGCTGCTCCGCGCCAACGGGGCAGCAGCGAGAAGTGCAGGTTCACCATCGGCAACGCGGCAAGCACGGCTCCAGGGATGATCCGCCCGTAGGCAACTACGACTCCGAGCTCGGAACCGGCGTCGACAAGATCGGCCATGTCGTGACTGACGCGAAGGCCGAGGTCGAGCGCCGCCTGCTTCACCGGGCTGGGACCGGTACGGCCACCGCGCCCCCGGCGGGCATCCGCTCGCGTCTCGACGAGGGCGATGTCGTGGCCGGCCTCGTGCAACGCCAGCAACGGCGGCACCGACATCTCAGGCGTGCCGAGGTAGGCCAGCCGCACGGATCAGCGCAGGCGGAGGCGGCGACGTTCGGGCACCGGCGCGTCAGGAGCCTCGGAGATCGAGCGGAACTCAGCCAGCGCCGCCTTGCGCTGATCGGGCGTCATCCGGTCGAACATCAGCACCCCGTCGAGGTGGTCGATCTCGTGCTGGAACAGCCGGGCCTCCAGCTCGTCGGCCTCGATCTCGATCGTCTCGCCGTCGAGCCCGACGCCACGCATCAGCACCTCTTTGGGACGCAGCATCTCGACGTACAGCCCGGGGATCGACAAGCACCCCTCGTCGTAGAGCCACTCCCCCGACGACTCGACGATCTCGGGGTTGAGCACCACGAGCGGTTGCTCGCCGAGGTCCCAGACGAAGATCTGTTTGCGTACGCCGATCTGGGGGGCGGCGAGGGCAATGCCGTTGCCCAACGAGTACAGCGTCTCGAACATGTCGTCGACCAACCGGACCACCTTGGCGTCGATGTCGTCGACGGGCGTTGCCGCCGACTTGAGCACCGGGTCCCCGAACGTCCGGATCTGGTACGACATGCGTGTCAGGCTATCCGTCCGATGCCGCACTATTTCGACGAGCAGCCGGCGTCGAGCTCTGATCCACGCACCGTGGACGTCGACCTCGGCGACGTCCGTTTCGCGCTGACCACCGATCGTGGCGTCTTCAGCCACGGCACGCTCGACACCGGCACCGCCGTGCTGCTGAGCGACGCCCCCTCACCGCCGGGGCATGGGGAGCTCCTCGACATCGGCTGCGGCACAGGCGCCATCGCCCTGGCGCTGGCCCTGCGATCACCGTCCGCCCGCGTGTGGGCCGTCGACGTGAACGAGCGGGCCCGAGACCTGACGAGGGGCAACGCCGAGCGCAACGGCGTCTCGAACATCCGTGTCGTCTGCCCCGCCGACGTGCCCCTCGACATGCGCTTCGACGCCCTCTGGTCCAACCCGCCGATCCGCATCGGCAAACCGGCGCTGCACGAGCTGCTCGCCGGCTGGCTGGCCCGGCTCACCACCGAAGGAACGGCCACGCTGGTCGTGCAGCGCAACCTCGGCGCCGACTCGTTACACCGCTGGCTGCAGGCGAATGGCTGGCCGACAGAACGGCTTGGGTCGTCGAAGGGCTTCCGCTTGTTACACGTCACACAGAACCACTGACCCCGATCCGCTCCGCCGCCATCTGTCAGGCCCGGGGTGGATCGACCTCGATACGCAGCCGGGAGCGCGCCGGGCGAGCGGTCGTGATGAGCACCGTCCCGAGTTGCTCCCAATCCGGCGCCCGGACGAGGAACTGCGCCGCCGCACCAGGCCGCGGACCCACTGTGACCAATTCACGCGGCAGGGCGGCGGCGAACTCCGCAGCGCCCACTCCGCTCACAGATGCCAGGGCCGCATACGGCGGCAACCTCAGCTCCTCGCGGCGTGACGACTCGACGCGCGCCATGCGCCCAGGATCAGCCAGCAGCACGGCCCGCAGCACCTCGTGGCGGGGCAGGTACGTCTGCACCAGCACGCGGCCCCCGCCCGCCCGCGGCCCGACGAGGCGAGCCGCCCGGACCAGCAGCGCCATCGCCTGTTCGCTGGCGCGGTAGCGCGGGGCCAACAACTCCGCGTCGATGTCGAGAAACGCCACGACGTCCGCCCGGTCCACCCGGTGCAGCACCGCCTCGGTCCCCACGTACACGCCGGCGGCCGGCGGAGGGTCGTCATCGTCACCCGTGACGACCACCGCCTGGCGGCTCGCGGCGGCGGCGATCTCCTCTCGCAGCCGGGCAACACCGGGTCGCAAGTTGGCGAAGCCCGTCCCGCCGCACTGCTGACACACAGCTGGCCGATCGAGGCCGCAGCGGCCGCACGAGAAGCGCCGATCGTCGCCGACGTGCACAGCGGCTCCACAGCGCTCACAGCGGGCGAGCGCCCGGCAGGTGCGGCAAGCCACGATTCGCGCCCGTCCCTTGGCGTTGTGCACACACACCACCGTGCGCTCCTGATCGCGCAGCGCTGCGATCAGTGGTGACGTCAACATCGACGTCTTCCACGGCTCGTCGCGGGTGCGGTCCACCAAGTCGACGAGCGGCCACGCTGCTCTCGAGTCCGCCACCGACGGCCGCCGCACCGAGCCCGTAGCCCAATCCAACGCCGTGACGGTCGGTGACGGTGACACGAGCACCACCAACGCCCCGGCTTGGCGGGCACGCTCGACGGCGACGTCGCGAGCGTGCCACGTGGGGCTGCGCTCCTCCTGCAGGGCCTCGGCGTGCTCGTCGGCGACGATCACCACGGCCAGCTCAGGGCACGGAGACCACACTGCCGTCCGCGTCCCGACCACCACCTGGACGCCACCGTTCGCTGCGGCCCATTCGTCGGGCACCAGCGAAACGTGGACGTTGCAGCGCCGCAGCCGAGCGGCCAGCAACCGACTCTGGTCAACACCTGGCACCACGACGATCGTCGGGCCGTGCATCATGGCCGCAGCGACGATCGGCACCAGGTCGGCACCCGGCCCGACCACCAGCACTCCGCCGCCGCCCGCCATGAGCTCCGCCGCACCTGGATCTCGCGGCTCGGGTGCCGGTTCGGCGGGACGCCGGGATGGGACGGTCGTGACTGCCCGCAGCGGCGAGGCCGCCACGAGGAACGGCCGCAGACCCCTGGCCGCCCATCGCCGCCGCGCCCATCTGGCCAGCGCAACGACATCGCTTTGCGGGCCGCGTCCTGTGATCTTGGCGATCGGTCGCAGGCGGTCGATCGCAACGTGACCGTCGTGCTCAGCGATGTCGAGCACCCAGCCTCCCACTCGGCGTCCGTGCAACGACACGCGCACGATGTCGCCGAGCTGTAGCAGCGGACCCATCTCGTCAGGGACGAGGTAGTCGAACTCCTTGTCGATGCCCGTGACGTCGGGCAGCACCTTGGCGACGAGCGGCGCCGCTGTCACACGCCGATCGCGGAGGACAGCTCCTCGAGCCGGCTCGTGTGCTCCCAGGTGAAGTCGGCTCCCCTGCGGCCGAAGTGGCCGTACGCAGCGGTGCGCCGGTAGATCGGTCGCAGCAGGTCGAGGTCGCGCACGATCGCTCCTGGACGCAGGTCGAACACCTCGGTGACGCCCTTGACGATGATCTCGGGATCGACGCTATGGGTGCCGAACGTCTCCACGAGGATGCTGATGGGCTGGGCCATGCCGATGGCGTAGGCGACCTGTACCTCGCAACGCTCTGCGGCTCCGGAGGCCACGACGTGCTTGGCGACCCAGCGAGCGGCGTAGGCGCCGGAGCGGTCGACCTTGCTCGGGTCCTTTCCACTGAAGGCGCCGCCGCCGTGGCGGCCCATGCCACCGTACGTGTCGACGATGATCTTGCGCCCGGTGAGGCCGGCGTCGGCGTGAGGTCCGCCGAGCACGAAGTTGCCCGTCGGGTTGACGTACACCTTGAAGTCGTCGTCGGCGAACTGGTCGGGGATCGTCGGGTTGATGACCTGTTCGATCAGGTCGGGCCTGATCACAGAATCGCGGTCGACGCCGTCTTGGTGCTGGGTCGAGATCAGCACGGCTCGCAGCGCCACCGGCTTGCCGTCCTCGTAGTCGAACGTCACCTGCGTCTTTCCGTCTGGGCGCAGGTACGGCAGCTGACCGGACTTGCGCACCTCGGCCAGCCGTTCGGCGAGACGGTGGGCGGTCCAGATCGGCAGCGGCAGCAGGTCCTCGGTCTCGTTGCAGGCGTAGCCGAACATCATCCCCTGGTCGCCGGCACCCTGTGCGTTGAGCTGGTCCTCCCCGGCTTTGCCGCCGCGCAACTCCTCGCTGGTATCGACGCCTCTTGCGATGTCAGGGCTCTGCTCGTCGATCGACACGATGACGCCGCACGTCTTGCCGTCGAACCCGAACAACGGGTTGTCGTAGCCGATGTCGTTGATCGTCTCGCGTGCCAGCTTCGGGATGTCGACGTAGGCCGTCGTGGACACCTCACCGGCGATCACGCAAAGACCCGTCGTCAGCAGCGTCTCGCAGGCAACCCGGCCGTGCGGATCCTCGGCCAGGATGGCGTCGAGCACCGAGTCGCTGATCTGATCGGCCATCTTGTCCGGGTGACCTTCGGTCACGCTCTCGGAGGTGAAAGTCCAGCGGGGCACAGGTTTCTCCAGGGTCGATGTCTGATGGGTGGTGGTCGGTGGCGGCGGTCAGCCCGGCGCGTCCTGGCGTGCCGCAACGACGGCATCGAGGACATGCGCGGCGATCACCCGCTTTTCGGCTCGCGCCACGCTACTCGCCGGATGGTCCTTTCGGATGATGGTCACGGCGTTGGTGTCGTGGCCGAACCCGACGAGTGGAGCACTGACATCGTTGGCCACGATGACGTCGAGGCCCTTGTGGCGCAACTTGGCGGTGGCGTTGACCACGACGTCCTCGGTCTCGGCGGCAAACCCGACGATGGTCTGCCCGGGACGTCTCGCTGCCGCCACGCCGGCCAGGATGTCGACCGTCGGCTCCAGCACGATCTCGGGCACGCCATCGCGCTTCTTCAGCTTGTCGGACGCTGCCACCTTTGGCCGGAAGTCGGCGACCGCCGCCGCCATCACGACCACGTCCACGCTCGAGGCTGCCTTGAACACGGCGTCTGCCATCTGCTCGGCCGTCTCGACCCGCTCCACTGCCACGCCGGAGGGCACGTCGGGCTCGACCGTGGTGATCAACGTCACTGCGGCGCCGCGAGCATGGGCCTCAGCGGCGATGGCATGGCCCTGCTTGCCCGAGCTGCGGTTGGCCAGCACCCGCACAGGATCGATCGGTTCGCGGGTGCCACCTGCCGTGACCAGCACCGACAAGCCGTCGAGACGCTTCACCGATGGCGCCGGGCTGTCAGAGCGGCAGGTCGTCACGTCGATCACCCTGGCCACGATGTCGGCAGGTTCAGCCATTCGCCCGACCCCCGAGTCACCACCGGCCAGACGTCCGCTGCCAGGGCCTACCAACTCCACGCCCCGCGACATCAGCGTGGCGATGTTGTGCACGACCGCAGGATGTTCCCACATCTCGGTGTGCATGGCCGGCGCCAGCACGACGGGTGCCGTCGTGGCGATCAACGTGTTCGTGAGCAGATCGGTTGCCAGCCCGTTGGCGTAGGCACCGATCAGCCTCGCAGTCGCAGGGGCCACGACGATCACGTCGGCCCGCCGGCCGAGACGGGTGTGGGGGATCGGGTCGGGCCCTTCCCACATGCTGGTCATGACCGGTTCACTGGCAAGGGCGCTCAGCGTCGTGGCGCCGATGAAGCGCCCGGCCGAAGCAGTCATCACCGGCACCACGTAGGCACCGGCATCGATCAGGCGCCGCAGCACGTCGACCGCCTTGTAGGCGGCAATGCCGCCCGACACGCCGAGGACGATCGTGCGTCCGGCGAGCGCGCTCATCGAAAGGCCTTGCAGGGCCTAGTTGGTGTCGGCCGCTGCCGCGGTGTCCTCGGCCGGGGCATCTTCGGCGTCACCGTCGACCGGTTCTGGCAGCTCGGCCCAGGCGATCTTGTCGGCGGCGATCTCTTCGAAGGCGATGCTCAGCGGCTTTCGTGACACCGACGACACCTGCGGAGGCACCATGTGGCCGAGACCCTCTCCGAGCTGGTTGAAGTAGGCGTTGATGTGGCGGGCCCTGCGGGCACCGAGCGTCACCAGGCCGAACTTCGATTCCACTCGACCGAGCAGCTCCTCGATGCCGGGGTTCACCATCGTGTCGTGCGAGCGCTCCATGTGCGCAGTCTACCGGGAGCGGGACGATTCGATGATGGCCAGCAGCTCGTCCACGGTGGTGTACAGGTCATCGTTCACGACCACGTGGTCTGCGACCGCCAACCCAGCCGGCTCTTCGTTCTCGGCCTTGCGAAGGCGGGCCTGAACCCGGTCGTCGGGGTCGCCCCGACCGCGCAAGCGGCGTTCCTGCTCGGCGCGAGATGGTGGCAGTACGAAGATCATCACCGCGTCGGGATGTCGCTTCTTGACCTGGCAGGCGCCGTCGAGCTCGATCTCGAGCACGACGTCACGATCGCCGACCGCATCGGGTTCTGGCACCGGGGTGCCGTAGTAGTTGCCGAGGAACTCCGTCCACTCGACGAATCCGCCTCGTTCGATGTGACGTTCGAACTCGGCGGCGTCGGTGAACCGGTAGTCGTCGTCGGTCTCACCGGGCCGCTGGCGACGCGTCGTCCACGAGCGGCTGAGCCAGAGCCCCCGATCGCGTCGTACGAGCGCATCGACGATGGTGCCCTTTCCGACCCCACCGGGTCCGGACACCACGATGATCAGCGGAGCACCCGGCGAAGCGGGCTCAGCCACCGAGGGCGTTGAGGAGCGCTTGGCGCTGCTTGGCCCCGAGACCCTGCACCCGACGGTTGTCGGCGATCTCCAGCTCCTCCATCAGCTTGCGGGCCTTCACCTTGCCGACCCCTGGCAGGGATTCCAGCATGGAGACGACCTTCAGCTTGGCCATGTTCTGGTCCTCGGAGTCAAGCGCGTCTCTGAGGGTGATGGAGCCCATCTTCAGGCGCTGTTTGATCTCGGCGCGTGCGGCACGGGCCTCGGCGGCCTTGGCGAGGGCTGCCGCCCGCTGCTCGGGTGTCAACTGCGGAGGTGTTGCCATGCCTGTCACGGTAGCGCGCTGCTTCGCTGCAGGTCGCGCCACTCGTCGAGCACTCGACGGGGAGCAGCCGGGTCGGCGAACGTGGCCGTGCCCACCTGCACGGCGCACGCCCCGGCCAGCAAGAACTCGGCGACGTCCCAGCCGCTGCGTACACCACCCACGCCGACGATCGGAAGATCGGGGTGTGCCTGGTGGACGTCGTGCACGGCACGTACGGCGATCGGATGGATCGCAGGGCCCGACAGGCCCCCGCCTCCTGCGGCCAGCGCCGGTCGTCGCGTCTCGCGGTCGAAGGCCATCCCCAGCAGGGTGTTGATGCAGGTCACGGCGTCCGCACCGGCGTCGCCAACAGCCGCCGCCACGTCGACGATGCGGTCGGTGTTGGCGCTCAGCTTGGCCCATCGCGGTCGTCCGCAGGCAGCCGTGGCCTCGATCACCTCGGCCGCCAGGTGCGGATCATGGGCGAACATCGACGAGCGGCCCTCGAGGTTCGGGCACGACAGGTTGACCTCGACGGCCACGACGGCGGATGGTGCCGCCGCCAGGAGCTCGGCCGCCCGCCGGTAGTCGGCGAGGCTCCGACCCCAGATGCTGGCCACGATGGTCGCCCCAGATCGCTCCAGTTCCGGAACCACGTGCTCGAGCCAGTACGGGATCCCGGGACCCTGCAGCCCGACGGCGTTGAGCATCCCCGACGTGGTCGGATGCAGGCGGGGAGCCGGGTGACCTGCCCATTCGTAGGCTGCCAGCGATTTCACGACGAGGGCGCCGAGCGACGACAGGTCGAAGTAGCGGCCCAGCTCGGTGCCGTAGCCGGCCGTGCCCGACGCCGTCATCACCGGGTTCTTCAGCGTGACGGAGCCGACGTTCACGACCGCGACTGGTGCAGCTCTTGCAAGGACTTCACGTCGATCGGCCGGGATCGCGCCTCGGCCAGGCCGCGTACGGCGGCGAGCGCGGCATCGACGGTGGTCACGCATGCCACTCGATGGAGGCTCGCCGCCTTGCGGATGTGCTCGCCGTCGCTGCGCCCGACGCCGCCCTCTGGCGTGTTGACGACGAAGCTGACCTTGCCGGCGGCGATCAGGTCGACAGCGGTCTTGCCATGCCCGTCGCTGACCTTCGCCAGCACCTCGTCGACGGGTTGGCCGAAGCGTGCAAGGTGCTCGGCGGTGCCCTTCGTGGCCACGATGCCGAGGCCCAGCTCGCGCAGCCGTTTGGCGACCACCAGGCCAGCCGGCTTCTCGGGATCGGCCAGGCTCAGGAACACGGTGCCGTCTGTTGGCAGGATCGTGCCTGCCGCCAACTCTGCCTTGTAGAACGCCCGGCCGAACGACGTGTCGATGCCCATCACCTCCCCGGTGGAGCGCATCTCGGGTCCCAGCGCCGGGTCGACCTCGGGAAACCGGGAGAACGGCAACACGGCTTCTTTGACGGCGACGATGCCGCCGCCGTCGAGCACCGACGGTCTCACCAGGCCCTCGTAACGTAGCTCGGCGAGTGTGGCTCCGAGCATCACCCGTGTCGCTACCTTTGCCAGCGGCACACCCGTGGCCTTGGCCACGAACGGCACGGTGCGGCTGGCACGTGGGTTGGCCTCGATGACGTACACCGTGGCGCCGGTGACGGCGAATTGCACGTTGATCGGGCCCCGCACGTCGAGGCGGTCGGCGATGGCGGCCGTGTACGCCTCGATCACCTCCACGACCCACGATGGCAACGTCTGGGGTGGTATGGCGCAGGCCGAGTCGCCCGAATGCACGCCAGCTTCCTCCACGTGCTCCATCACGCCGCCGATCAGCACCTCGCCCGTGTGGTCGCGCACGGCGTCGACATCGACCTCGACGGCGTCGTCGAGGAAGCGGTCGATCAGCACCGGCCGCTCCGCTGACAGGCCGCCCTCGCGACCGAGGCTCCCGAACCCGGCCACCTCGGCCATGGCCACAGCCAGCTCGTTGCGGTCGTGCACGATCTGCATGCCGCGGCCGCCGAGCACATAGCTCGGGCGCACGAGCACGGGGAAGCCGATCGGCTCGACGATCTGCAGTGCTTCCTCGAGGTCGATCGCCGTGCCGCCCGGCGGCTGGGGGATGCGCAGCTCCTCGCACAGAGCACTCCACTTCTCGCGGTCCTCGGCCAGATCGATCGACGCAGGTGCCGTGCCGGCGACCATGTCGACAGGGATGCCCGACGCCAGTTTCAGCGGCGTCTGCCCGCCGAGCGACAGGATCACCTTCGGCGCAACACCTCCTGCGGCCGCGGTCTCGGCGCTGAGCACGTGGTGTACGTCTTCGGCCGTGAGCGGCTCGAAGTACAGCCGGTCGGACGTGTCGTAGTCGGTCGACACGGTCTCGGGGTTGCAGTTGATCATCACCGTCTCGAACCCGGCGTCGCGTAGAGCGAAGCTGGCATGCACGCAGCAGTAGTCGAACTCGATGCCCTGGCCGATGCGGTTCGGTCCGGAGCCCAGGATCACGACCCGCGGCCGATCTGACGGCCTCACCTCGGACGTGTCCTCCCAGGTGGAGTAGTGGTACGGCGTCTCCGCGGCGAACTCGGCGGCACAGGTGTCGACGGTCTTGTACGTCGGGAACACCCCGGCCGCCTCCCGCGCAGAGCGCACGTCCCCGATGCCCACGCCCCACAGGTGCGCCAGCTGCGCGTCGGCGAAGCCGAGACGCTTTGCGCGGCGCCAGGCCGATCGATCCAGCTCAGCAGGACCGCCGGCCGCCTCCACGTCGTGGCGCTGCTCGACGATGGCCAGCATCTGGTCGAGGAACCACGGGTCGATGGCGCATGAGGCGTGAATCTGCTCCACGGTCAGACCACGGCGCAACAGCTCGCCGACGAGGAAAATCCGTTCGGGCGTGGGGATGGCGACGGCCGCGAGCAGTTCGTCGTCGGTGCGCTCTGCGTACTCGGCCTCCGCCGGATCGGCGTTCAGTCCGAGGCGTCCATGTTCCAGCGAGCGCAACGCCTTCTGCAGACTCTCGGGGAACGTGCGTCCGATGGCCATGGCCTCGCCAACCGACTGCATCTGGGTGCCGAGAACACCGCTCGTACCTGGCAGCTTCTCGAACGCCCACCGCGGCACCTTCGTGACGACGTAGTCGACGACGGGCTCGAAACACGCCGGCGTCGAGCTGGTCGCCGTCCTCGTGATGTCGTTCGGGATCTCGTCGAGCGTGTAGCCGACGGCGAGTTTGGCGGCGATCTTGGCGATCGGGAACCCGGTGGCCTTGGACGCCAGCGCCGACGAGCGCGACACCCGCGGGTTCATCTCGATGATCACCTGACGCCCCGTAGCGGGGTCGAGGGCGAACTGCACGTTCGACCCTCCGGTCTCGACGCCGACGCGGCGGATGCAGGCGAAGGCGTCGTTGCGCATGCGCTGGTACTCGACGTCGCTCAGCGTTTGTGCAGGAGCGACGGTGATCGAGTCGCCGGTGTGCACGCCCATCGGGTCGATGTTCTCGATCGAGCAGATGATCACGCAGTTGTCGGCGCGGTCACGCATCACCTCCAGCTCGTACTCCTTCCAACCGGCGATCGACACCTCGATCAGGATCTCCCCGATCGGGCTGGCGTCCAAGCCTGCCGCCGCCAGCCACTCGAACTCCTCGGGTGTGGCGGCGATGCCGGTCCCCCGCCCACCAAGGATGTAGGCGGGACGGATGATTGCCGGCAGGCCGATCTCGGCGACCACGGCTACGGCCTCTTCGAGCGTGCGGGCCACGCCTGATGCCGGCACGTCGAGCCCGATCTCCAGCATCGCCGCCTTGAACTGCTCGCGGTCCTCCGCCGTGGCGATGGCTGTGGCATCGGCGCCGATCATCTCAGGGGTGCTCGGCTCACCGATCAGCCCATGGCGGTAGAGGTCCATGGCCACGTTGAGGCCGGTCTGGCCACCGAGCGTGGGCAGCACTGCGTCGGGTTGCTCGCGCTCGATGATGCGGGCCAGCACCTCCCACGTGAGCGGCTCGATGTACGTGCGGTCGGCGATGTCCGGGTCGGTCATGATCGTCGCCGGGTTGGAGTTAACCAGGATCACCCGGTAGCCGTCCTCGTTGAGCACGCGGCAAGCCTGCGTCCCCGAGTAGTCGAACTCGCAGGCCTGGCCGATCACGATCGGCCCAGACCCGATGATCAGGATCGAGTGCAGATCGTCGCGTCGTGGCATCAGCCGGTGCCCCGTTCCGCCTGAGGAATCATTGCTGTCGCGAACAGGGCGAACAAGTACTCGCTGTCGTGCGGTCCGGGTCCAGCCTCCGGATGATGCTGTACCGAGAACGCCCTGACATCGTCGACTGCCAAGCCCTCGCACACGCCATCGTTGAGGTTGACGTGGGTGAGCTCCACGCCGGTGGGCAGCGTGTCGGCATCGACGGCGAAGTTGTGGTTCTGGCTGGTGATGTCGATGCGCCCGCTGCGACGGTCCTGCACGGGGTGATTGCCGCCGTGGTGGCCGAATGGCAGTTTCACCGTTTTGGCGCCGAGCGCCCGCCCGAGCAGCTGGTGGCCAAGGCAGATGCCGAAGATCGGCACCTCACCCAGCAGTGCTTCGATCGCCTCGACAGCGTACGGCACGCTGGCTGGGTCGCCAGGTCCGTTGGACAGGAACACGCCGTCGGGCCGACGCGCCAGCACGTCGGCCGCCGCGGTGTTTGCCGGGACCACCTCGACCGAGCCGAACCCGGCGAGACGTCGCAGGGTCGTGCGCTTGATGCCGAAGTCGTACGCCACGACGCGAAACTCACCCTCCGCTCCCACCGTGTAGGGCTCGCCCGTGGTGACCTGGGCGACGAGGTCGATGCCGTCCGTGCCCGGCTCGGCTCGGGCGGCCGCCAGCAGCGTGGCCTCGTCAGCGGTGCCGAACGACCCGGGTAGGGCGCCGGTTTCGCGGATGAGGCGGGTCAGGCGCCGGGTGTCGATGCCGGTGATGCCCGGGATCCCGTACGCACGCAGCAGGTCCTCGAGCCCGGCCGTGGCCCTGCGGTTGCTCGGCCGCCGTGACACATCCCGCACGACGATGCCGCGGCAGAACGGGCGCCGGGCCTCGAAGTCGGTTTGGTTGACGCCGTAGTTGCCGATGTGGGGGTTCGTGAACGTGATGATCTGCCCGGCGTACGACGGGTCCGTGATCACCTCCTGGTAGCCGGTGAGCACGGTGTTGAACACCACCTCGCCGCTTGCCACGTCACCGTCTGGTTCGGCGCCGATGGCTTCGCCCTCGAAGACGCTGCCGTCGGCCAGCACCAGTGCCGCGTCACTTCGCCTCATGTCGCGACCGCCCCGTCCCGGAACGTGGGGCGGCCGTCGAACAGCGTGTGGCGTACGCGTCCCCGCAGCTTCACGCCCCGGTACGGCGTGTTGCGGCTGAGGCTGGCGAGCCGGGCCGGCGCCACCTCCCAGCGCTCGTCGGGGTCGAACACGACGAGGTTGGCGGCGCCACCCGGCTCGATCGGTCCGCCGTGCCGATCGCTGACGCCGGCGATCGTCGCCGGCTTCCACGACAGCGCGGCAAGCACGCGAGCCAGGGGCATGTCGAGGTGCGCCAACGCCACGCCGAGAGCGGTTTCCAGCCCCAGCATCCCTGGCGGTGCCACGTCGAGGGGCTGCTCCTTGGTCTCGGGTGAGTGCGGTGCGTGGTCGGTGGCGATGGCGTCGATCGTGCCGTCGGCCAGTCCCACTCGCAACGCCTCGACGTCGGCCATCGTGCGTAGCGGAGGGTTCACCTTGTAGTTGCCGTCGAACGACGCCAGCAACTCGTCGGTGAGGCTCAGATGGTGAGGCGTGACCTCGGCTGTGACAGGAAGTCCATCCGCCTTGGCCGCCCGCACCAGCTCCACGCTGCCAGCTGTAGACAGGTGCAGGAAGTGCATCGGCGTCCCGGTGAGGCGTACCAGCTCCAGGTCGCGGTGCAGCATCAACTCCTCGGCGAGAGCCGGCCAACCCGGGACACCGAGGCGGCTGCAGCACTCGCCCTCGTGCATCACGGCCCCTTCGGTGAGGCGGTCCACCTGGCAGTGCTGGGCCAGCACGATGTCGAGGCCGGCGGCGTACTCCAGTGCCCTGCGCATCAGCAGCGGATCCTGGACGCCCGAGCCGTCGTCGGTGAACAATCGCACGCCGGCCGCCGCCAGCTCGGCGAACGGGGCCAGCTCGTGGCCTCTGCGACCGACCGTGATGCATCCCGACGGCAGCACCTCGCAGCGGCCAGCCGCGATGGCGCGGGCAGTGACGAAGTCGACGACGGACCGGCTGTCGGCGGCAGGCTCGGTGTTGGGCATCGCCACAACGGCCGTGTAGCCGCCAGCGGCGGCGGCCGCCGTGCCCGAAGCGATCGTCTCGGCCTGCTCCCCGCCAGGCTCGCGCAGGTGGGCGTGTAGGTCCACCAGACCCGGTGCCACGACGCACCCGCCGGCGTCGAGCACCTCGTCGCCACCGAGCCCGGCGCCGACATCGACGACGCGACCGCCCTCCACGGCGACATCGGCCATCCGCTCACCCGTGGCGTCGATCACCCGCCCGCCGCGGATCAGCGTCCTCGTCATGCCACGCCCCCACTGCCAAGCAGATCGAACAGCACGGCCATGCGCACGGCGACGCCGTTGGCGACCTGGTGCCCGATGACCGATCCTGGCAGCTCTGCGGGGTCGACGGTGATCTCCACACCGCGGTTCATCGGGCCGGGGTGCATCACGAGCGCCCCGTCGCTCAGCCGGGCGGCGCGTTCCGCTGTCAGCCCGAAGCGCTCCGTGTACTCGTGCAGGTTCGGCACGAGCGCCTCCGACATGCGCTCGCGCTGCATCCTCAGCAGATACAGTACGTCCACGTCGCCGATGATGTCGTCGAGACGGTCCGACGTGGCGTGCTCGGCGACCACCGGCAGCAGCGTGGCCGGTGCGACGAGCACCACATCGGCACCGAGGGCAGCGAAGATCTGGCCGACGCTCCGAGCGACGCGGCTGTGCTTGACGTCGCCGACGATGGCCAGGCGCAGCCCGTCGAAGCCGCCCGTCCGGCCGAGCTCGGTGCGCACGGTGTAGGCGTCGAGCAGCGCCTGTGTGGGGTGGGCGTGCCAGCCGTCACCGGCGTTGATCACCGCTGCTGTCGTCCAGCGGCATGCCTGCCACGGCGCGCCGCTGGAGCGGTGACGGATCACGAAGGCGTCGACCCCCATGGCCGCCACGGTCTCGACCGTGTCGCGCAGGCTCTCGCCCTTGTTCACGCTCGACTCCGACACCGTGAACGTCATGACATCGCCGGACAGGCGCCTGGTGGCGGTCTCGAAGCTCAGACGGGTGCGCGTGGAGACCTCGAAGAACAAGTTGCACACCGTGCGCCCTCGCAGCGCCGGCACCTTCGGGTTGGGACGCTGGTTGACCTCCACCATGTGGTCCGTCAGCTCCAGCAGGCGGTGGATGTCGGCCACATCCAGCTCGTCGATGGCCAAGAGGTGCTTCACGAGATCGCCACGCCGGTCTCGGTGACGACCACCACCTCGTCGGTAGACGTCGGCAGGTTCCTGCCAACGAAGTCGGGACGGATCGGGAGTTGACGATGTCCGCGGTCGACCATGACGGCGAGCTGCATCATCTCGGGCCGCCCGTAGTCGCCGATGGCGTCGAAGGCAGCCCTCACGGTGCGGCCGGTGTACAGCACATCGTCGACGATCACGACCGTGGCGCCACCAAGGTCGAACGGGATCTCGCTGACGGCGCCAGGGGACACCGGCCGCAGCCCGATGTCGTCGCGATACAGCGACACGTCGAGCGACCCCCATGGGACGTGGGCCTCACGGTCGATGTCGCCGATGCTGGCGGCCAGCGCTTCGGCCAGCCAGACACCCCCTCGCTGCACGCCGAGCAACACCACGCCGTCGAGACCCCGGTTGCGCTCGATGATCTCGTGGGCCATGCGGGTGATCGCCCTGCGCACGTCGTCGGCGCCGAGCACTTGCTTGGCGCCGTTGGTCCCAGCGGGAACCTCGCTCATGTACTCCTCCGTCTGGGCCTCACGGGACCCGCTTCACGGTCAGCCCCACGCTACACGTGCCTGGCGGGGTCCGAGCCGACCCGAGCGTTACGGCGGCGGCAGGTCGCCGGAACGCTTGTAGAGCTCCCAGTAGGCGTTCGAACCCACGAGTTCGAACGCCGCACTGATACGCGCCAGGTCGGCCGACTCCTCGTCGCTACGGGCCACGGGTAACAGGACATACTCGACATCCTCTGCGCGATCGCCGAGCCGGGTGCCCTCCAGGCTGATGTCGGGGCCGTACAGCACGAC
Source organism: Acidimicrobiia bacterium (assembly GCA_013821025.1). Taxonomy (GTDB): domain Bacteria; phylum Actinomycetota; class Acidimicrobiia; order Acidimicrobiales; family Ilumatobacteraceae; genus JACDHN01. The sequence goes on from JACDHN010000001.1 coordinate 25,593, forward strand.
GCGGAACGGGTTGGGGAACTGGTAGATCTTCTGCCGCCGCGCCAGATGAGGAGCGATGCTGTGGTGCACGGAGATCACCGCACCGTCGGGCACATCGTCGGCGATGTCACCCGCAGCCACGGCACCGGGATGCGAGGGAGGCCACACGGCCAGCTCGTTCCGAGAGAACGGCAACGGGCCCCACAGCGTCGCAGTGAGCAGCGACACACCGGCGGCCAGCGCCACCACTACGACTCGCGTACGCCCAGCCAGCGCTCCAGCGGCGTGCACCGCCCCGAGCGCCAACGCCGGCACGGCGATCATCGAGTAGTGGTACTGGATCATGTACTGGTAGGCGTACGTCGACAGCACGTTCGTGAACAGCACCAGGGCGCTGATCAGCGCCACCGACGGCAGGCGGGCAGCCACCCAGGCGAACGGCGCGACCATCTGCCACAGGTAGAAGCCCCGACCGTCGGAGCGCAGGTGATCGACCACGTCGCCGGGCTTCGTCAGCGTTGTGCGTACCAAGCCGCCAGGACCGTCGAACGGGATGCGCCACGCGTTCCTGGTCGGCACGCCGACGAGCGTTCTCATCACGACGAGCATGGCGACGAGCATGAAGCCGATGCTCCCAGCCATCGTCAGCAGTCCGATGCGCCGGTCGCGGCGCAACGCCACCCACACGCCGAGCGGCACGATCACGAGCGAGGCATCCTCCTTCACCAGCAGCGACAGCACGACGAACACCACGTACAGGCGCCACTTGCGCTCCAGCGCGGCATAGATGGCGGTCGCCACGAAGAAACCGAGGAAGGCGTCGGGATGGAAGTTCTCGAGGTTCGTCCAGCCGACAGCAGGATGCAAGAGATACATGGCGGCGAACGCGAGCGCGAGTGCGCCCGATTCGAGTCGCCGCCTGGCGTAGGCGAAGATCGGGATGGCGCCCGCCCCCACGAGGGCGGCCTGGGCGAACAGCAGTGCCCCTGCAGACGGCGCCACCCAGTACAGCGGCACCAGGAGCACGAGGATGAACGATGTGTGGTCGCCGAACAGATTGCGGCCCATCAGCGTCACGAACGGCGCGTCGAAGCGCGACAGCAGCCAAACGCCCTGGTCATAGAGGCCGAAGTCGTAGCTCGACGTGCCGAGCCCGTGGTGCACGTCGAGCGTCAGCGACGTGAAGTACCACGTCCAGCCGACGACGAGCACGCCGAGTGCCCACCACCACGGGCTGACGGCGGCCACACGGTCGACGAGGCGTTGGACATGACTGGACTCGGCCGGCCGAGCGCGCTCGGTGGCCGTGACCGTCATCCGCTCGTGGCTTCCCGTCGCAGCTCGGTGGCCAGTGCCGCCAGCACGCCGTTGACGAAGCGGCCGCTGTCGTCGGTGGAGAACCGCTTGGCGAGCTCGACGGCCTCGTCGATCACCACCGCCACCGGCACGTGCTGGCGTTCCATCAGCTCGAACGTGGCGAGCCGGATGATGTTCACGTCGACCACCGGCATCCGTGCCAGCGTCCACCCCTTCGCCCGTGCGGCGATCGCCGTGTCGATCGCCGCTGCGTGCTCTGCCACACCCGAGACCAGCGCCGCAGTGAGCTCGTCGGGCTCGATCAGCTGCAGGGCGAGGGCGTCGATGGGGCTGATGCCCTTGGCGTCGGCCTCGTACAGCAGGTACAGCGCCCGTTCGCGAGCGTCAGACCTGGGATCTGGGCGGCGGTCCATCAGACCCGCGTCATGTAGTCACCGGTGCGGGTGTCGACCCGAACGCGGTCGCCGATCTCGACGAACAGGGGAACCTGCACGACCTTGCCCGTCGAGAGCGTCGCCGGCTTGCGGGCCCCCGACACGCGGTCACCTTGGAGACCTGGGTCAGTATCGGCGACCTCCAGTTCTACCGAGGGCGGGATGTCGACGCCGATGATCTCGTCGCCATGCACGGCGATCTGGGCCACCATCTGCTCGACCATGTAGTCGGCAGCGCTGCCGAGCACCGGCGCCGGCACGTTCAACTGCTCGTAGGTCTGGATGTTCATGAACACGTAGTCGCTGCCGTCGCGATACAGCAGCTGCATGTCACGGCGGTCGACGATGGCCTGCTCGACACGGATCCCGGCGTTGAACGTGCGCTCCACCACCGACCCGTTGCGCACGTTGCGCAGCTTCGTGCGCACGAACGCGCCACCCTTGCCCGGCTTCACGTGCTGGAACCCGATCACTTGGAACAGCCCGTTGTCGAGCTGCAACGTGATCCCGTTCTTCAGGTCGTTGGTCGTGATGGCAGGCACGGTGAATCCTTCGGGAAGGCGGTGAGCGAACGGTGACCGTCGGCGGTGATGGTCACCAGATCCTCGATCCGGACGCCACCGGATCCCTCACGATAGACCCCAGGTTCCACGGTCACGACCTCGCCCTCGGCCAGTTCGGTGTCATCGATCCACCTCAGGAACGGGTCCTCATGGATGTCGAGCCCGACGCCGTGGCCCGTTCCGTGCACGAACCAGTCACCGAGCCCCCGCTCGTCGAGCAGCGACCGGCAGGCACCGTCTACCGCAACGGACGACGCACCAGCGCGTACGGCGGCCAACCCGGCGAGCTGGGCGGCCAGCACGGCCTCGTAGCGGTGCTGTTGCTCCGGCGACGGATCCCCGATGACGAACGTTCGCGTCATGTCGGAGTGGTAGCCATCCACGAGGGCGCCGACGTCGATCACGACGTTGTCACCTTCGACGATGCGGCGCCGGTTGGGCCGGTGGTGGGGACGGGCTGACTGCTCAGGACCGCTGCCGACGATCGTGTCGTAGCTCGGTCCGTCGGCCCCGCAGCGCCGCATGCGGTACTCCAGCTCGTCACGCACGTCGGCCTCGGTTGGCTCGTCGGTCAGCATCGGCGCAACGTCGGCCAGCGCCGTCTCGGCGATCTCGGCTGCCCGCTGCATGCGAGCGAGCTCCGCCGCATCCTTGCGGCGCCGCGCTGTCCGCAGCAGATTCGGTTCTGGTTGCAGGGCGATCTCATCCTCCAGTGCCGACCACTCGGCGTGGCTCAGGTGCTGCGCCTGGGCGCCGATGCTCGTGTGGCCGGCCGTCAACTGGACAAGACGGGAACGGATCTCGCCGATCGTCCGCTCGACGACTACGTCACCCTCTGCGGACGTGGCTGTGAGCTGGTCAACGGCCTGGTCCCCGTATCGCCCGTCGGTCACGAGGGTCAACGTGTCGGAGGTCAGTACCACCCAGCCGTTGGAGCCACCGAATCCGGTCATCCAGCGCACGTCGCTGAGGTTGCTGACCAGCAGCGCATCGAGCCCGGCGGCCGCCATGGTGTGGCGCACCGTGGCAGCGCGAGGACGAACCTCGATCGGCGGCAGTTCGGTGACGTCGACCGGTCTCATTGCTGCGGCACGTCCCCGCCGTGGCGGGCCGCTAGCAGCTCGGCCACGGCGATGACAGCGAGCTCGTACCCGAGCATGCCAAGACCCATGATCGAGCCGTCGGCCACCGGCGCCACCACGCTGGTGTGGCGCCACGGCTCGCGGGCATTGGGGTTGGAGATGTGCACCTCGATGATCACGCCGTCGAAAGCGGCGAGCGCGTCGTGCAGCGCCCAGGCGTAGTGCGTGAACGCCCCGGGGTTGAAGATGATCGCCGCGCAGCGGACCCTCGCCCCTGCGATGGCGTCGAGCAGCTCCCCCTCGTAGTTGGACTGACGCGCCTCCACATCGAGACCCCGCTCACCGGCCGCCTTCACCACCACGTCGACGTACTCGTCGAGCGTCGCCGACCCGTAGACGGCGGGCTCCCGCTCGCCGAGCAGATTGAGGTTCGGGCCGTGTAACAACAACACCGTGGCACTCACGACCCCGACGGTACGCCAGATTCTCGGCCATCCGACGACGGTCGTTGGGCTAGACACGGGTGGGTGGATACGACGATCGAGTTGAGGAGCGACAACGCGGCGGGTGTGGCGCCGGAGATCCTCGCTGCGGTGGCGGCGGCCGGCGAGGGTTCTGCGCTGGCCTACGGCGGCGACGAGTGGACGGCCCGGCTCAGCGAGCGGGTCGCCGAGGTGTTCGAGCATCCTGATGCCAGGGTGTTCCCGGTCATCAGCGGGACCGCGGCCAACGCCATCGGGTTGTCGGCGATGTGCCCGCCGTGGGGGTCGGTGCTGTGTCACGACACGGCCCACGTGCTGCGCAACGAGTGCGGGGCCACGTCGATGTTCGCCGGCGGAGCCGTGATGCACGGCCTGACGGGCGACTCGTACAAGCTGGCGCCCGAGTCGGTGCAGATCGCTTTCGAGGCGACCCGCTGGGGTGATCCCCATCACTCCCAGCCGGCGGTGCTGTCGCTCACATGCCCGACCGATCACGGCACGGTCTACACCCCCTCCGAGGTCGCTGCCCTGGTCGACGTGGCCGGCGAGCATGGCCTGAGGGTGCACATGGACGGCGCTCGCATCGCCAACGCCCTCGCTGGCGTCGGATGCACGCCGGCCGAGCTCACGTGGCGTGCCGGAGTCGATGTCGTGTCGCTCGGTGCCACGAAGAACGGTGCGCTGAGCACCGACGCCATCGTGTGCTTCGACACAGACATCGCCGAGCAGCTCGTGTATCGCGTGAAGCGTGCCGGCCATGTGGCGTCGAAGATGCGTTTCCAGTCGGCCCAGCTCGACGCCTATCTCACCGACGGGCTCTGGCTCCGCCTGGCCGGGACGGCCAACGCGGCCATGACGGTCCTGGCCGCCGGGCTGCGCCAGCTCGGCGTCGAGCTGCTGAACGAGCCGCAGGCGAACATGGTGTTCGCACGCTTCCCGGCACCGGGCGTGCGCCGACTGGAGG
>JACDHN010000443.1 GCA_013821025.1 Acidimicrobiia bacterium
ATGGGCTTGGACCACGTGGTCATCACGATGGTCGCTCGAGACGACCTGGCAGATGGCGGCATGGCGCACATGGCTGACGTGGTGAGGACGATTCACGATCATCGCCCCAGGAGCCGTGTCGAGACGCTGATCTCCGACGCCAAGGGCGACGACGCTTCGCTGGAGCTGCTGTTCGCTGCCCAACCCGATGTGCTCAACCACAACATGGAAACCGTCGCCCGGCTGCAACGAGCGGTGCGGCCGTCGGCCGGGTACGCGCGGAGCCTTTCGGTGCTGTCGCGGGCGAAAGCGGCCGGGTTGACCACCAAGTCGGGCCTGATCGTCGGGATGGGTGAGACCGACGAGGAAGTCGTCGGATGCCTCGCCGATCTGGCGGGTATCGGCGTCGACATCGTCACCATCGGTCAGTACTTGCGCCCGACGTCGCACCATCTGCCCGTTGCCCGCTGGGTGGAGCCGGCACTGTTCGAGGTGTGGAAGCGCATCGGCGAGGCGGCCGGGATCGGTCATGTCGAAGCCAGCCCACTCACGCGTTCCAGCTACCACGCCAAGGACGCTGCTGCTCGCGTCACCCCCGTGTCCATCGCCTGAAGCTCGTCGGTCGTGTTTCGTTCGTGATTCAGCGTCGTGTCGGCGCCTCGAGACGCTGTCTCCATATGTATCACGATTAGTGATACACTGCGGTCATGTCCCATGCGATCTCGGTGCGACTCGACGCTGAAGCTCTCCGAGCGCTGAACGCTCTCCAAACGACGGGGCTCAGCCGCTCGGAAGCGATCCGATCCGCCCTCGTTGCTGCTGCCGCGCGCCTGTGGGACAAACAGGCGCTCGCCGCCGAAGTCGCCACCCTCGAAGCCGACGCACGAGACCGCAGCGAGATGGCCCTCGTCGCCGAGCTGATGGAGAGCCTGCGTGCAACGCGGTGACATCTACGAGCTCCGCCTACCGAAGGGCACCGGCCACGAACAACATGGTCGGCGCTACGGAGTCGTTGTCCAGGCTGATGCGCTACTGCCGCGGTCGGTGGTGCTGATCGCGCCGACCTCGACGAGCGCCCGGCCAGCATCGTTCCGTCCCGAGATCGACATCGACGGAATCGCCACCCGCGTCCTTGCCGAACAGGTCGGTGCAGCGGATCTCAGTCGGCTCGGTACTGCGATCGGACGGGTCAACATCGAACAGCAATGGAACATCGATGCCGCCCTTCTCACCGTCCTCGGCCTCCACTGACCAGAGCGCCCGCCGAGAGTGTAATAGTTGTGATCGCAAGTAATGTGGCTATACTCACCTCATGAGTGAGAGCAAGATCGAACATCGCCAGCGTCCGGTGGTCAGCGTGATCGAGGCCCACCGTCAGACCGAAGGTGGCGGATTCGTCGTGCGCCGACCGTTCCCGACGGCGGAGATCGACAACCTCGATCCGTTCCTGCTGCTCGATGAGATGGGTCCCACCGACTACGGCCCCGGTGAGGCGATCGGAGCCCCCGATCACCCGCACCGCGGGTTCGAGACGGTCACATACCTGCTCGACGGCGCAATGGAGCACCGCGACTCCACGGGCGCCCACGGCGTGATCAAACCCGGCGCCGTGCAGTGGATGACTGCCGGGGTCGGCGTCGTGCACAGTGAGATGCCGACGCCCGACATCATGGCCAGGGGCGGTCGCGCTCACGGCTTTCAGATCTGGGTCAACCTACGGGCCGAGGACAAGATGATCCCGCCCCGCTATCAGGGCTTCGAGGCATCCGAGCTGACGCACACCGAACTGCAGCACGGCGGGCGTCTGCGGGTGATCGCCGGCACCATCGGCGGTCTGACGGGTCCGGTGGACACGACGAGCCCCGCCACGTACGGCCACGCCAGCCTGGCGCCCGGCGACCAGATCGACTGGGATGTGCCGCCAGGGCACACGGCGTTCGTCTATGTCTTCTCCGGCGCCGTGACCGTCAACGGTACCGATGCCGAGGACGGACAGCTCGTACTGGTGTCGCGCGACGAGGGCGGCGTGACCGTGGCGAACCATGCCGACGCCACGGCCGAGGTGCTGTTGCTGGCCGGCGAGCCACTTGGCGAGCCGATCGCCCGATACGGCCCGTTCGTGATGAACACGCGCCAGGAGCTGATCGAGGCATTCGACGACTTCCAGGCCGGCCGTCTGGGTTCGATCCCTGCCGCCGGCACCGGCGTCCATCGCAACTGACCGGCGGGACAGACTCGCCCGCCCGCCACGTTCTGGGCGTGATCCCTTCCAGATCACGTTCGGGGCGTGGTCTCTTCCAGCCCCTGGAATGATCCACGCCCAGTTGGATGCGGCGGCGCGTGGCGGCGGGACGCCG
>JACDHN010000159.1 GCA_013821025.1 Acidimicrobiia bacterium
AACGAGAACGGCGCCGAGATCCTTGCCCTCGACATCGCCGAGGCCGTTCGCGCAGATCTACGCCACCGCGGCGCCGCGATCTGATGCGGCCGCCGAAGCGCCTGGAGGCGCCGACTATGAACTGCCGGCGCAGAACCGGGTCCTCACCCTGAACGACGCGACCCGAATCGGGAAAAAAAAGGGTCATTGTTCGCGGCCGCGTTCTTGGATTGCCGTGCGGCGCTCGGCGACCTGCTCGGCCGAGAAGTGGTCGCGGCGCCACGACCTGGCCGAGCGGGCCTCGGCTTCCCATCCGTCGTCGTGGAACGTGACAGCGTCATAGGTGGCCCGCAGGTTGCGCAGCGCCGCCTGGTCGTTGCCGATGATGTCGGCAGCGATCGCCCGCACGGTCGGCAGCAACTCGTCGTGGGGCACGACCCGGTTGACGAGCCCGAACGCCAGCGCCTCCTCGGCGTCCATGAAGTTGCCTGTGAAGCTCATCTCCCGAGCCTTGCGGACGCCGATGGCCTGGGGCAGCAGCACGGCAAGACCCCAGCCAGGCATGATCCCGACCCGGGCGTGGGTGTCACCGAACTTCGCCCGTTCCGACGCCACGAGGAAGTCGCAGTTCAACGCCAGCTCGAATCCTCCCGTGACGGCCACGCCATTGATGGCGCCGATCAGCGGCTTCGTGTGTGGCGGGAACGGACCTCGGGCGCTGCGGGCGTTCGCCCCTCCGTCAGAGCCGCTGGCGCCTCGGCCGAGGTTGCCAGCAACGGATCCCAGCTCCTTGAGATCGAGCCCGGCACAGAACGCCGGATCCACGCCGGTCAGCACCATGACGTCGATGTCATCGTCCTCCTCGGCCTGCGTCATCAGTCGGGGAAGCAGGTCCAGCACCTCTGAGGAGAGGGCGTTGCGGGCCTCGGATCGGTTGAGCGTGATGGTGGCGATACGGTCGGACGCCTCCCAGAGCACGGGTTCGTCGGTGGCCATGGCGCCATGATGACACCGACACCGCTCGGCGCATGTGGCCGAGGCCAACGCTGGTCAGATCTCGGTCTCAGCAGGCCGGAACACGAGGGGTACGTCGCCGAGGCGAACGAGGGTCGAGGCGATCCAGCCGCCGAGCGCCCCGAGGTGGTCGTCGAGCAGCTTGCTCGTGCCGTCGGCCAGTGTCTCCTCGGCTAGCTCGTACAGCCCCGCGTACGTGATTTCCACTGCGAACTCGTCGTCGTCGCCGACGTTGGCGCCCGATGGGTCGGGGTGGGCGATCTCGATCGTCAGGCCTGCGCGCTCCAGTCGGTCCTGACCAATCGGGGGGCTGTGCTCGGGCACGGCGGCGAACAGCGACGACGGCTGCGGTTGCGCTGCGAGGCGCTGCACACGTAGCACGATCTCGATCTCGATGGCAGGCGGCGTCTCCAGCTCCTCGTCCACGTACCAGCGCCGGTACGCCGTCTGGCTCCACGTCGGCCAGTCGAACGTGATGTGGGCGACGACCCGTGGTGGCTGGCCTTCCCCCGGCAGGCCGTAGCTGGTCTCCCACGTGAGGTCGCCGAGCAACACGTCGACCTGGAAGTGCTCCTCGAAGGCCTGGCGTTCCAGGAACGCCGCTTCGAATGCGTCGCGCAGGGCGCTGATGGCGTCGGTGAAGACGTGGTCGAGCATGGTCACCGCCGAGACTACCGGTGACCACTCGGACACCAGGGCCCGCCACATGGGATGATGCACCGATGTCCATCGTCGAAGTCAGCACCGCCGACGGAGTTGCCACTGTCACCCTCAACGATCCCGAGCGCCGCAACAGCCTCTCGGCACCGATGGTCAGTGCGCTCGTCTCGACATTCGACGAGCTGGAGTCATCCTCGTCCGTCGGCGCCGTCGTGGTCACCGGTGCCCCACCGGCGTTCTGCGCCGGCGCCGACCTGGGCAATCTCGCGGAAGCGGATGGCGCGTCGTTCCGAGCGATCTACGAGGGCTTCCTCCGCATCGCTCGCAGCCCGCTGCCCACCCTGGCTGCGGTCAACGGGGCCGCCGTCGGCGCCGGCATGAACATGGCACTGGGCTGCGATGTGCGCCTTGCCGGCGAGAGCGCTCGCTTCGACACGCGCTTCATGCAGATCGGCCTACACCCCGGAGGCGGGCACACGTGGCTGATGCGCCGCATCGTCGGCCCTCAGACGACCATGGCCGCTGTCGTGTTCGGCGAGGTGCTGAACGGGCGCGAGGCCGAGCGGGTCGGGCTCGCCTACCGGTGCGTGCCCGACGCAGACCTCGCCGCCGCCGCAGCCGAGCTCGCCGGGCGGGCCGCCTCGGCGCCGACCGAGCTCGTCCGGGTCACGAAGGCCACCATCGCCACGATGGCCGATATTGGCACCCACGAGGCCGCCGTCGACGTGGAGCTCGATCCGCAGGTGTGGAGTACGCGCCAGCCGTGGTTCGCCGAACGTATGGCGGCGCTCCGGGCGAAGATCTCGCGCGCTAGGGTCGAAACCACGGGGGAGTAGTGACCATCCGATAAGGAGGTAGTCGATGAGCCAGCGACATCGCACGAGCGAGGTCCCGCTGCCACCGAAGGAAGAACTGCAAGCCCACAAGCACTCCGAACGACACCGAATCCACGTCGAGCTGAACCAGGTAGCTCACCAGGTCTCGGCGGGCGTCGAACCCGACGACGTGCACGAACCGGGTGCGGCATGGAAGCCCTACCACCACCACGACTCCGAGTTCGCCAAGAACAAGCTCGGCAAGCGCAAGCGCCGGATGCGCCACTGGAAGACGAAGATGTGGAAGCGACGCACGGCGTTGCGCCAGGCCAAGGCCGAAGCGTTCCGCGTCGCAGGAGAGAACTAGCGAGCAACCGGCGCTAGAGCCACTCGGCGATCAACTGACGGCGTCGTTCTCGCCACTCATCACCCGTGAACCCGTAGCGCGCGTGGTCCTCACGCGTGCCATTGATCTCCAGGAACTTCCTGGCCACGCCTTCGTCGCGGATCCGGAGCTTCTCCATCACCCGGTGGCTGTTGCGGTTGCGCGGCACGATGCAGATCTCCAGCCGTTCGAGATCGAGGTCGTCGAACGCGAAACGGAACACGACGACCAACGCCTCGGCGATGTAGCCCTGGCCTGCCAGAGCCTCGTCGATCCAATAGCCGAGCGTCGCCGATTGCAGCGCACCCCGGTTCACGTGGTTGACGTTCACCTCGCCGCCGAGACGCTCGTCGACGAACAGCCCGAACGGATACGTGAGCCCCGCCGACCGCTCGCGTTCGCGCGCCGCACACCGGCCGGCGAACGCTCCTCGGTCGCGGGTCGGGTCGGCCAGACCCGGATGCCGGAGGGGCTCCCACTTCGTCAGCCATTCCTCGTTTCGGACCCGCACCTCCGACCACTCGGTGAAGTCGGGCTCGACGAGCGGTCGCAGCATCAGCCGCCGGCCGTACAGGCGCAGCACGGGCATGTCCGACCGGCGCATCGACGGCGGGCGCACAGGGTGCTGAGCGCTCACGAGATGGCGACCGCTTCCAGGCTGAGACGACGCATGACGGCGAGCACGACACAGCACGAGGCGACGACCACGTCGACCTGATCGGCGGCAAGGCCCGGGTTGTGGGTGCGATCGGCCGCCGTCTCAGTGGCGAGGAGGCGGAACACTTCCTCTGCATCGCCGCGCCCGAGTGCGTAAGGGAACTCCACGTCGTCGGCCCCGGCCTCCACGTGCGCAACGGTCCGCATCTCGGCGCCGCCCAGCTGCACGTCCGTGACGTTGACAATGTCGGGACGCTGCAGGATCACTTCCTCGAACCGATCGGCCACGGCACCGAGCGCGTTCGTGAGCTGTTCGGGCGCGGGAGGGTCGGATCCCTCTAGTTCGTCACCGGCGAGGGCGCGGACGCCGAACGCTGCCTCGTATCGGCTGCCGTCATCGAGCTCGACGACGCTCGACTCGGCGCCAACGTCGATACGCATCATCGCAGGAGTTGGGTGCTGCGGGACCGCGTCCTGCCCGGTCGAGGCCACCGGCGGCGTTCTTGCCGCCAGCTCTTCGGCCACCCACCGGCCCACGGGGTCGTCACCACCGGCCAGGTGCCATGCGTAGTGGGCATGAAGGCACTTGACCCCGGTGCGGGTGCCACCGACCCCACCCGACGGTCGCGGACCGTCCGAGCCGGGCGGGAGCAGCTCGTCACGATGCTCGGCGTAACGGCGATGGGCGTCGGCCAGTTCGGCGGCGTCTACCTCCGCTTCCGCACGCCGCACGCCGCCCTCCGACTCAAGGCGGCTGACCTCGGCTACCTCGCGGGCGCCCACGAGCCAAAACCGAGTCGGCATCGGTGTGCCGTCGTCGAGCATCGGAGCGTTGGCGATGACCACCGGATCGCCGTCGTCGTGGCGCACGACCACGGCGAAGGGTCCTTGCGGCTCACGTCCGAGGAGCTCGGCAACGCGAGACCGATCGTCCATCCGGGAACGGGCGCTCGTTGCTCAGCGGCCGCGACGGCGGAGGAAGAACACCGCTGCGACCAGGGCCAGCACCACCGGGGCGAGTCGCTTCAGCACGGCAGGTCCGGCGACACCTGCCAGATCGACGGGCTCGCTGGCAGGGCTGTCCACCCTGCGTACGGTCGGGCCAGCGCCAGCGCCTGAGGTCGTCGTGGCGCCAGACGGTTGCCCGTTGCTCGGGGTGCTCGTCATATCAGCAGCCGGAGCCGCCGATGTCGCATTCGTCGTCGACGCCTCGTCCGGCTCGGGTGCCGGCAACGGTTCCGTTGCTCCGGCCCGATCACCGGAGGCGTCGCCGCCGACCTGCTGCTCGTCGAGCATGGTGTTGAGGTTGTTGGCGAACTGAGCCATCAGCTTCTTCGACACGTCGCCGATGATGCCGCGTCCGAACTGCGCCACCTTGCCCGTGATGTGCAGTTCGGTCGAGACCACGACGCGAGTGCTGGTGGGCGACAGGCTCTCGGCGTCGGCCGTGATCTTGGCCGAGGCGTTCCCGCGGCCGCCGGTATCGCGCCCGTCGGCCTTCAGCACGGCGTGATGCTTCTCGTCGTCGCGCTCGACGAACTCAGCCTGCCCGCTGAACTTCGGGGTGATCGATCCGAGCTTGATCTTTACGATGCCCCGGTAGATCTCGCCCTCGACCTCTTGGAGCTGGGCGCCGGGAAGGCATGGAGCGATGCGCTCCACGTCGGTGATCACAGGCCACGCTTCGTCGATCGGCCGGTTGACGGTGAACTCGTTGACCAGCTGCTCTGCCATGTGGCCAGATCCTCCGTGGTGTCGATGTCGGCGATGGACCCGGCACAGGGTACTGCAACGACCAGGTCGGGCCGAATGCGTGTCACCGTCCGTGCGCCCTCGTCGCCGGTGGTCGGCAACAGTTCCCACACGTCCTTGCGCAGTGACACGGGATGGCCTGTGCGGTTGCCGTACGACGCCATCACGATGGCCCCATCCGTGGCGGCCACCGCTCGCCATGCCTCCGGTGTCACGAACGGCTGGTCTCCGAGCCCGACCACGAGTCGGTCGGCTCCCGTGTGGCGGGCGGCCTCCACTGCGACCTGTAGCGATGTCGCCTGCCCCTCGTCGGCGCGCACGTTCGGGTGGAAGGTGACGTCGAGACCGGCGGCGTGCACCGCCGATGCGACCGCCGGCTCGGGTCCGGTGACGACGATGACGGCACCGATCCCAGACGCCACGGCCGACCGGACCGCATGGACGACGACGGGCCGATCGCCGAGCGTCGCCGTCAGTTTGTGACCCGGTCCGGTGAACCGGGCCCCTCGACCGGCGGCGAGCACAGCGACGAGCGTGGGCACGAATCCCAGTGTGGACGACGGGGTTCTGTCATCAGGTGTCGGGGCATTCTCACCGATTCTCAATGACAGGACGGATGGTCAGGAGTGGATGGGGCCGTCGGCGTCGCGTAGGGACGGAACGTTGCGGCCCCTGCGCCTGGCGATGATCTCGGCGCAGACGGAGATCGCCGTCTCTTCGGGAGTCCTGGCTCCGAGGTCGAGCCCGACCGGTGACATCAGGCGAGCGAGCGACTCCTCGTCCACGCCGGCCTCGCGCAGCCGCTGCAGCCGTTTGTCGTGGGTCGTGCGACTGCCCATCACGCCGATGTAGCCGACATCGGTGGCCACGGCGCCCGTCACGGCGGGCACGTCGAACTTGGCGTCGTGAGTGAGGATGCACACGGCGTCGCGCTCGGTCAACGACGCGCCGCGGCTCTCGAAGAGTTCCTGGGGCCACGACACCATTACTTCGTCGGCCATCGGGAACCGCCGGCGTGTGGCGAACACCTGCCGGGCGTCGCACACCGTGACGCGGTAGCCCAGCAGCTTGGCTGTCCGGGCAAGCGCCGCCGTGAAGTCGACGGCGCCGAAGATCCACATCTGGGGTGGGGGCGCGTGCGACTCGACGAACACCCGGACGGTCACCGAGTCGGCGAGGTCCTCGGGCGTCGTCTCGCCGTTCGGACCGTAGTTGCGCACGCCCGAGCGTGCAGCCTCCAGTTCGGCGAGTGCGTCGCGCCCGACGACCCGGT
>JACDHN010000444.1 GCA_013821025.1 Acidimicrobiia bacterium
GCTGCGGGCGGCAGGCCACAAACCCGGGCTGGGCACGATCCTCGTCGGCAATGATGGCGCTTCGGCAGGGTACGTGCGGATGAAGCAGGAACGAGGGGCCCACGTCGGTGCTCAGCTGGGCTCGGGCGTTCGGGCAGGTCCAGCGATGCTTGTGCCACACCGGCCGGGTCTGGCGGCGCCGGCAGGTCCACGAGCTCGACGCGATCACGGTCCTTCACGGTCGCTGGCGTCGCGAACCTCGGGCACGGTGACGGGCACCATCGTCTCGATGCGCACCCACATCGGCCCATCGCGCTCATCGACGACGCCGAGGACGCTCGGGGTGCGGCAGCGGAGACAACGCCGTAGCGAACACGATCACCGATCCTGTCGCCGTGTTGGATCAAGCGACCGGTCAGCTCCCGGGCCTGGCGAGGTCGCCGCCGGGCACAGGTCCGGTGACGACCGGGGCCGGCCGAGCGGCGCGGTGCGCGCGGGCTCGGCCGGGTGCACTGACCTCGTGTGGCACTGCCGGGCCCGCAACGTCGGCTTCGCTGTCGTCGCGCGCTCCAAACGCCAGCATTCATGCGGCTTCAGCGCAGTGGTCGTCGACGTCGAACGGTGGCAGCCAGCGGTGCGCCAAGACGGCGACGAGCGCAGAGGCGCATCGGTGGACGAGCTCACCGACTTGGTCGATCTGTCCGACTGGCCTGCGGAGACCCGGTTGATCGTTCGTCGCGAACCGTTGCATTCCGGCCCCCAACACTCGCTGTTCCCGTCGCTGATGTTCCGACACCGGGGGCACTACACCTCCGCCGCCGGCGCCGCTGTCGACTTGGACGTGCTCATTTGTGCCCACGCCCTGACCTGACACGGCCGCAGCGGTCAGGCGCGCCGCGGCTGCGCACGATGCGGCGGCGGGCTCCGTGCACGTCGACGCAGTCGATGCGGGTGGCACCAGCGATCATCGCGTGCACCAAAGTCAACACCTGCGGCCGGGCCGAGCATCGCCGACCCGTCAGACGATCCGCACCGTCGCGTTGATCAACGCTTCCAGCCCGAGGCGTTGAATCAGCGGGCGACCAGCGGCAGCCCGGCATTGGGCGACCACGGTCTGTGTGAAAATTTCCACCCAAGACCTACCACAACCGGACTCCGGACCTGTACAGTCTCGACTGTTCTGCACGCGGGCAGAGCATTCTTGGCGGAAACAGGCGGAGATGGAGCAGTACGAGGCGGAAGTAGGTGGTCCCGTTCGGCATGCTGTGCACGCGCACGCATCCGCGACCGACGGTCGAACTCCTGGGCGGAGGAATGACGTGAACGAGATCATCGGGTACACCACGGGTGTCTTCGACATGTTCCACATCGGGCACCTCAACGTGCTCCGGCGTGCGAGCGAGCGCTGCGATCGCCTCGTGGTCGGCGTGACAACCGACGAGCTGTGCGTCGCCCGCAAGGGCAAGAGCCCGGTCATCCCCTTCGAGGAGCGTCGCGAGATCGTCGCCAGCGTCCGGTACGTCAGTAGCGTCGTCGCTCAGTCATCGATGGACAAGGTGGGTGCATGGCATCTACACCGGTTCGACCGGATGTTCGTCGGTGACGACTGGCACGGCTCGGACCAGTGGCACCGCTACGAGCGCGAGTTCGGCGACCTCGGTGTGGAGCTCTTGTACCTGCCGTACACGGTGCACACCTCAAGCACGCTTCTGCGCCAGCGCGTCGTGAGTGAGGAGGCGGTCTCATGACGCGCAACAACCTCCGACACGGCGCCGGACTCGCAGTGCTCTGCATTGCGATGACCGCCGGCTGCTCGTCCGACCCCGACACCACGGCGTCGGACCGTGGCTCGTCCATGGCCACTGCTGGAACCCGTGCCGCGTCAGCGTCGACTGCCACTGCTGGAACCCGTGCCGCGTCAGCGTCGACTGCCACTGCTGGAACCCGTGCCGCGTCAGCGTCGACTGCCACTGCTGGAACCCGTGCCGCCACAGCGTCAACGGCGGCTGTGACAACCGATGCGACGGTGACGCCGCCCGGCCAGGTGCCGCCAGAGCGATCGGAGCCCGAGACGTCGACCCCTGTACCGACCGCTACGTCGTCGAATTCCGAGCAGCAGACGACGGACGTGACGACGGCCCGAGCTCGGACCGAGGAGTCAATCCCCACCGGGTCGTCAGAACTCGAGAGGCCGTCCGGCAGCGGCAACATCGACGACATTGTCCCCACCGAGAAGCAATCGACGATCCCTGAGGTGCCCCTCGACGAAACGGCGCAATTCGGGGGTCGCATCTCGGCCGAGGTCACCTCCATCGACCGCATCGAGGG
>JACDHN010000445.1 GCA_013821025.1 Acidimicrobiia bacterium
GTCTCGGCCCGCACGATCACGTGAGGTCGAACTCGACTCCCTGGGCGAGCGGGAGCGACGTCGAGTAGTTGACGGTGTTGGTGGCCCTGCGCATGTAGCCCCTCCAGGCGTCCGAACCCGATTCCCGGCCTCCGCCGGTCTCCTTCTCACCGCCGAAGGCGCCGCCGATCTCGGCGCCCGAAGGGCCGATGTTGACGTTGGCGATGCCACAGTCGGACCCTTCTGCCGACATGAACCGCTCGGCCTCGCGCATGTCGTTGGTGAAGATGCTCGACGCCAGGCCCTGGGGCACATCGTTGTGAATGGAGATGCCTTCGTCGAGGTCGCCGTACGACATCACGTACAGCAGCGGACCGAACGTCTCCGTGCGCACGATGTCGGTCTGGGCCTTCATCGTCACGAGTGCCGGCTGCATGTAGGCGGCGTCGGGTGCTTCGTCGACGAGCACCCGCACGCCACCGGCCACCAGCTCGCCGCCCTCGTCGGCGGCGACGCGGACGGCCTCGGCGAGGCGGTCGAAGGCGACGGTGTCGATCAGCGGGCCGACGAGCGTGCCGTCGGCGAGGGGATCGCCGATGGCAACGCTTGCAAAGGCGCGACCCAGCCGGTCGACCAGCTCGTCGCGCACCGATTCGTGCACGATCAGGCGGCGCAGGCTGGTGCAGCGCTGCCCGGCGGTGCCGACGGCGGAGAAGGCGATGCCGCGCACGGCCAGCTCCAGGTCGGCCGTCGGGGCCACGATGGCGGCGTTGTTCCCTCCCAGCTCCAAGATCAGACGCCCGAAGCGCCCGGCGACGGCGGGGGCGACGGCGCGACCCATCCGAGTCGAGCCGGTGGCCGACACGATGGCGACGTCGTCGTGAGCGGCCAGGGCGGCGCCGACATCGACTCCGCCCTGAATCACGATGTTGAGGTCGTCGGGAGCATCGACATCGGTGGCGGCGCGGCGGGCGAGCGCATCGCAGGCCAGCGCCGTCAGCGGTGTCTTGTCGCTCGGTTTCCAGATGATTGGGTTGCCGCACACGAGGGCCAGTGCGGCGTTCCACGACCAGACGGCGACAGGAAAGTTGAAGGCGGTGATGACGGCGCACGGACCCATCGGGTGCCAGGTCTCCATCAACCGGTGACCAGGTCGTTCACTGGCGATCGTGAGGCCGTGCAGCTGGCGGGACAGACCGACGGCGAAGTCGCAGATGTCGATCATCTCCTGCACCTCGCCGAGTCCCTCCGAGCGGATCTTGCCGGCCTCGATCGAGACCAGCTCGCCGAGTGCCGCTTTGTGCTCGCGCAGCAGTTCGCCGAGGCGCCGCACCAGGGTGCCGCGCACGGGGGCGGGCGTCGAGCGCCACTGTTCGAAGGCTGCGAGTGACCGGGCAACGACAGGGTCGACGTCGCCGGGGTCGCCGGCGGCGCCGAGCGAGCCGCCTGTGATCGGCGTGCGGGCTGTGAGTGTTCCAGACGGGGAGTCGGCGCCGCACGCAGTGAGGATGGCTCGGGCGCGGTCGGCCAGGGACTCTGTGGTGGGCAAGCTCATGGCATCGCCCCCAGCACATTGTCGAGGATCTCCACGGCGGTGTCGGCCTGCTCGGTGCTCACGACGAGTGGTGGTGCCAAGCGGATCGAGCGCTCGCCGCACGTCAGCACGAGCAATCCGTGCTCGTAGCAGGCGAGCTCAACGGCAGCAGCCGTGTCGTGGTCTGGGAGGTCGATGCCGATCATCAAACCCCTGCCCCGCACCTGTCCGATCATCGGCCACGTCTCGGCGAGTGATCCGAGAGCAGTGAGCAGGTGCTCGCCGACGGCCTTGGCATTGGCAGCCAGCTCGGATTCCACGAGGTCCAACGTCGCCACCGCAGCGGCACAGGCAACGGGATTGCCGCCGAACGTGGAGCCGTGGCCGCCGGGCTCCCAGTCCATGACCTCGGACCTGGCGACGATACCGGCCAGCGGCATTCCGCTGGCCAGACCCTTGCCGATGCACATGATGTCGGGCTGCACGCCTTCGTGCTCCGAGGCCCACATGGTGCCGGTGCGGCCGACGCCCGACTGCACCTCGTCCATCACGAGGACGATGCCGTGCTCGTCACACAGGCGCCGCAGGTCGGCCAACCAGCCGGTCGGCGGGACGATGTAGCCGCCCTCGCCCTGGATCGGCTCGACGAAGATCGCTGCCACGTCGGACGGATCGGTCAGCTTCTTGAACAACACCTGCTCGATGTAGCCGGCACCCGTGAGCGCAGTGTCGTCGTACGGATCGAAGAACGGGGCGTGGAAGCTGCCAGGTGTCAGGATCCC
>JACDHN010000446.1 GCA_013821025.1 Acidimicrobiia bacterium
TCAGATCCCCCCACGCAGTCCACCGCTCCGGCGACCACGCCGACGACGGCATCGCCGCCCGCCACCACGTCGCCGGCCACCGATCCCGTGACCACCGTGGCCACCGAGACCACCGAGGCCACCGAGTCGACGAAGCCGAGGCGGAAACGTGACCGGCCACCTGCCACCACGGCTCCCGCCACCACGACTCCTCCCACAACGACTCCTCCCACCACCATTCCTGCCACCACGACTCCCCCACCACCCCGCCGACCGCCGCGTCCGAGGTCGTGACGATCAGGATCGTCGACTTCGCCTTCGAGCCCGAGATGGTCGAGATCGCCGTCGGGACGACCGTCGAGTGGGTCAACGAGGACTCCTTCACGCATACGGTCGATGCCGACGATGGCAGCTTCGCCAGCGAGGACTTGGATACCGGCGACAGGTTCAGCTTTCAGTTCACTGAACCAGGCACGTACATCTGCGGTATCCATCCCTCGATGATGGGCGCGATCGTCGTGACCGGATGATCGACCGGAAACGGTCGAAAATTAGTCCAATCCGCGGAGGGTCACGTCTACGAACATAAGTACATGGGAAACAGCCCACGTACTGAACCCCACTTCCGGAGGTGTGTTACATGAACATTGACGAACGGGCGATGAAATCGCTCGTCGAGGAATCCCAAGACCTGCAAAGTGTTGCGCTGCGCGACGCGCGAGCGAGCCACAAGGAACTGCAGGACATCGGAGCCTCACGAGCAGGTCAGGCACCTGACCTCGACCGCATCCGCGAGTACGCGGTTGGCCGCCGCAAGGTCCTGAAGGCCGGCGGCTTCGGTCTCGGCGTGTTGGCGTCGAGCGGACTCCTCAGCACGGCATGGGGGTCGAAGGTCAGCGCCATCGTGAACCGACCGGTCTCCTATCAGGCCGAGGTCGACATCCAGATCTTCCAGACCGCATGCTCGCTCGAGAACCTGGCCGTCGCCACGTACGAGGCGGCCCTCGGGTTGCCGTTCGTCACCGAGAACGCCGTGATCAAGACGTTCGCCGAGACCACGATGATGCAGCACGCCGAGCATTGTGCAGCCTTCAATGCCCAGACCGAGTCTCTCGGTGGTCAGCGACAGGAAGGCACGAGTCCGAAGTACACACCCATCGTCGAGGACGCCAAGGCCGGCCTGACCGACGTCCTGGCAGTGATCAAGCTCGCCGCCACGCTCGAAGAGGTTGCGGGTGACACCTACCACGCCAACCTCAGCCTGTTGAGTGACGGGAACATGCGTCTCCTCATGGGCAGCGTGCAGGGCGTCGAGGTCCAGCACTTGGCGACGCTCCGCGCCGTCGGAGCGCTCATCGAGGGTGGGGCGCCAGAGCTCGTCGCCATCCCGACCGACCTCGCTGCGCTCCCGGCTGCCGCCGGCAGCGTGTCGTTCCCCGAACCATTCGAAGAGCCGAACCTGGCGAGCCCGCCCGAAGAGGGAGCAGTCAAATGACCACCGAACCCACCGAGACCACTCATCAAGAAGAGTCGGGCGACAAGAGCGTTGCCCGCCGTGGCATGTTCGCCGTCGCCGCAGGCGGATTTGCCGCTGCGCTCGCCGCGTGCGGCGGCAAGGACTCGCAGCCGGAGGCTGTGTTGTCACCTGCCGAAGCCACGCCGAGCAGGCAGCCCACCAAGAACCGGCCGGAACGTGGCGCCCCCGCCACGCGTACGCGTCGTGCCCCGGCAGCCGCTGCCGCACCGACGGAAGCCGATTTCATGATCGGAGCCCTCGCGGCATCGCTCGAGGTGCTGGCTGTGAACACGTATGGGGCGGCGCTCGACGCCGCCGGGGCAGGCGCCCTCGGTGAGGTACCGCCTGCGGTCGCCGAGTACGTGACCACCGCAAGGGCCCATCACCAAGCAGCTTTGGATGCCTGGAACGGGGCGTTGACGGCGGGCGGCAAGGAGGCCGTCACGGCACCACCGGCCGACCTCGAGGCTTCCGTCAACGAGCAGTTCGGCATGGTCACCGACGTTGTCGGCGCTGCACAGCTGGCGCTGACGCTGGAGCAAGTCGCGGCGGGGACGTACCTCTTCGCGATCAGCAAGCTCGAGTCCCCCGAGGCCATCGCCCTCGCCGGCTCGATCTTCCCGATCGATCGGCAGCACATCTCCGTGCTGCTGTTCGCTCTCGGCATGTACCCGGTCCCCGAAGTCTTCGCCAACACCGACATGGCCTTCAGCGGGGGCGCCATGCCGGAGTCCCCGATGATGCCAGGCACCCGCTGAATCACAGCACAAACGCCCACCGGCCGGCATCGGCGAACAT
>JACDHN010000160.1 GCA_013821025.1 Acidimicrobiia bacterium
GCGATCTCTACAGCTCCATCCTGTCGGGACACAGAATGATCGTCGTCGTCTGCGACAACGGTGGCTTCGCCGTGATCGACCGGCTGCAGGTGAACCAGGGCGGTGAACCCTTCAACAATCTGCTCGCCGATGCACGCATCGGAGGAGAGCTCGAGCGGGTCGACTTCGCTCTCCACGCCGCCTCGATGGGGTGTCACACCGAATCCGTTGCCACGATCGAGGAGCTCGAGGCGGCCTTCGAACGAGCCCGGACCAGCGAGCGCACAGCGGTCATCGTGATCGCCACCGACCCCGGCGCGTGGACCGAGGGTGGCGCCTGGTGGGAGGTCGGCGTGCCGGAGACCAGTGATCGCCAGCCCATCCGTCAAGCCCGCGCCGTGCTCGACGCAGCCAAGGCACTCCAACGCAAGGGGGTGTGATGACGGTCAGAATCGGCATCCTCGGTTGCGGACGCATTGGCCGGATGCACGCCGAGCTGCTCTCGCAGCGTGTTCCCGGCGCCGAACTGGCCGGTGTCTACGACGTGATCCCGGCGGCGGCCCGAGCAGTGGCGGAGCAGTTCGGCGTCGCAGCCACCGCATCGGTCGACGAGCTGATCACCGCCGATGGCATCGACGCCGTCGCCATCTGCACCAGTACCGAGTCGCACGTCGACATGATCGTCGCCGCCGCCGGCGCCGGCCTGGGCGTCTTCTGCGAGAAACCGATCGCCCTCGATCTGAAGTTGGTCGACGATGCGCTCGCCGAGGTCGAGCGGACGGGCGTTGGGCTGCACGTCGGGTTCAACCGGCGGTTCGACCCGGCGCACCGAGCGGTCCACGACGCCGTCGCAGGGGGCAAGATCGGCGAGCTCCATCTGCTGCGCATCACGAGTCGCGATCCGGCGCCGCCGCCGCTCGGGTACATCGCCACGTCGGGCGGCTTGTTCCTCGACATGACCATCCATGACTTCGACATGGCGCGCTTCGTCACCGGGAGCGAGGTGGTCGAGGTGTCCGCCGCCGGCGCCGCGCGCATCGACCCCGCCATCGCCGAGGCGGGCGACATCGACACGGCGGCGATCACGTTGAGCCATGCCGACGGCTGTCTCACCGTGATCGACAACAGCCGCCGCGCCGTGTACGGCTATGACCAGCGGCTGGAGGCGTTCGGGTCCGAGGGTCTCATGGCGTCGGAGAACGCACCAGCCCACGGAGCGGTACGCCATGACGCGGCTGGCACGCACGTCCCGCCGATCGCCAACTTCTTCCTCGACCGTTACACGGCGAGCTTCGTCCTTCAGTGGGAGGCGTTCGTCGGCTGCGTGGCCGAGCGGCGACCACCGCCGGTGACGGGTTCGGACGGCCGTGCCACCCTGGTGATCGGCCTGGCCGCCAAACGGTCGTTCGCCGAACACCGATCGGTCGCGGTCTCCGAGATCGACCCCTGATCGGCCCGAATCGTCGGGAGAACGCAGCGCCTCCGGACGCCTGGTCGAACGCGGCGTCGACGTGAACGGGATTGGGCTCAATGTGCAGGACGAGGGAGCAGGGCCGCCGGTGCTGCTGCTCCACGGCTGGCCCGACTCACATCGCCTCTGGCGCCACCAGGTCGCCGACCTCACTGCGGCCGGGTTCCGCACGATTGCCCCGACCTGCGGGGTTTCGGCGACTCCGATCGTCCCGAAGGCGTCGACGACTACTCCTCCTTGCTGACCATTGCCGGTGCTCGATCACCTCGGCATCGAGCGGGCGCACGTCGTCGGTCACGATTGGGGTGCGGCGCTGGCTTGGGCGTTGGCGGCGTTCGCCCCAGAGTGTGTCGACCATCTCTGCGCCCTGTCGGTCGGCCACGTGCGATCGTTTCGCGAGGCAGGGTTCGCGCAGCGGGAGAAGTCGTGGTACATGCTGCTGTTCCAGTTCGAGGGTGTCGCCGAGCAAGGGCTGTCGGCCGACGACTTCGCCAACTTCCGGGAGTGGGCTAGCCACCCTGACGTTGATGCTCTGATCGCCGACCTGTCGCGGCCGGGCGCGCTCACGGCGAGCCTCAACTGGTACCGAGCCAACCTCGCCCCAGCCACCTGGGTCGACCCGCCGATCCAGTTCCCACCGGTGACGGCGCCGACCATGGGAGTGTGGAGCAGCGGCGACTTCGCACTCACCGAGCAGCAGATGACCGGGTCGTCGGAAGACGTCGCGGGACCGTGGCGTTACGAGCGGATCGAGGGCGCCGGCCACTGGATGCAACTCGACGAACCGGCGGCCCTCTGACCCTGTTGATCGACTTCCTCCCGACGCCGTGAATCCTCGGTGTGCACGAAGAGCGGCGACAGCTTCATCGTTGTCCTCGTTCCAGTCGCCATCATCGTGACGATGGGGTGTGACGCCGCTGTAGTGACCTCCCACGTCGTTCGCAGCGGCAAGACTGACGAGATGGTCCACGATCGAGCGCAGATCACCGAATCGCTCCGACGACACGGTGCGGCATTCGCGTTCGTGTTTGGCAGCCGAGCGCGCGGCGAGGCCACAGCTGGGTCCGACCTCGACGTGGGTGCGTGGTGGCACGGAAGAGCCCCAGACCCTTGGAGCATCGCCCTTCCCGCAGGCGTGGACCTGGTCGTGCTCAACGGCGCCCCTCTCGAGGTTGCCGGACGGATCGCGCTCGAGGGCGACCTGCTGTTCGACGACGACCCACCGGCGCAGGTGCGTTGGACCGCCAGCACCCGCAAGATCTGGCTCGACGAGCGCCCCAGGTTCGAGGCAGCCCATCGCCTCTATCTCGAATCGGCGGCCCGTGGTTGACGAGGGACGTGTCGCTCGCCTCCTGCGCGGCGTCGACGAGCGCACCAATCGTCTGACGGAGCAGCGAGCAAACGTATCGCAGCGGCGCCACGACACCCTGTGGATCGACGGCATCAAGTACCTCTTCGTCACGGCGATCGAGGGATGTGTCGACGTCGCCCACCACCTCGCAGCCTCCGAGCGATGGGCGGCACCGGACACCAACGCCGCTGCGTTCGCCGTCATCGCGGGCCACGACGTGCTTGACGACGCACTCGCCAAGCGGATGTCGCTGGCCGTCGGGTTCCGCAACGTGCTCGTCCACCAGTACGCAGCAGTGGACGACGCAAGAGTGATCGCGGCGCTCGACGAGCTCGACGATCTCACGATGTTCGTGCAGCAGGTCAGCGCCTGGATCCTCGAGCGCAGTCGTCCGCCGTCGCCGCTCGACGACCAGCACTGATCGGCCGGAATCCTCGGCACCACTTCGAGCAGCTCGGAGCACGACGCGTCGACGTCGGGCAGTCGGGGGACGAGTGAGGTTCAGCTGCTGATCTCCGACCTCGGAAGTGCCCGGCGGCGGATCTCGTTGCGCGGTTCGCGAAAGGCGCTCACCTCGAAGGCGACGAGTGCCACGAGGATCACCGCCGGGACGAGCACCTGCACCAGCGCGCTCACCCCGCCGAGCGTCGGGATCCCGATCAGCACGACCGCCGCGGTGACGGCACGACCGATGTTGATCGAGCCGACGTTGCGCAATCGGAACAGCAGGTGACCGACGAGGTAGCTGACGATGCCGCCGTACAGGGCGTAGCGGCCGGCGTCGATGTGTCCGTGGTCGCCGATCAGCAGCACCATGCCGAGGGCTGCGAACACGATCCCGCCCACGAACAGGAAGTGCACGTACACGTACGAGTCACGGGCGAGCCGGGCCCGCTCGACACCGGTCGACTGACGCAGCACGTTCTCGGCGACGAGGGCGACGACGTCGAAGTACAGCCACCAGAGGCACACGGCGATGGCCAGGCCGCACAGCAGTGCCAGCGCGTCACGGCCGCTGAGCTGTGCCTCCGACGTGGCGACGCCGACGGCAACGATCGACTCGCCGATGGCGATGATCACGATCAGCCCGAAGCGCTCGGCGAAGTGCGAGGCGCTGTTGAGACGCCAGCGCGTCGAGCGCACGAAGTAGACGCCGAGCTGATCGACGATGACCGCCGCCAGCCACCACCACTTCTGCGACCGACCACCGACGGCGGCGCCGATGAACAGCAGCACGAGCATCACGCTCGCTACGGCCGCCATACCAAGGATCACGCTGCGCAGCTGGGTGTCGTCGCCGGCGGCGATCACGTAGACGCCCAAGTGGGTGAGGCGCACGACGGCGTAGGCGGCGGCCAGCACCATCGCTGCGTTGCCCTCGTCGCCGAAGGCATACGGAATGCTGATGGAGACGAAGAACATCCCAGCCATCGCCACCACCATCGCCACCCGCAACAAGCCCTCGTCGGCCTTCGCCTGGTTGCCCAGCCATGTGTAGGCGCACCAACCGAACCACACGACCGCCAGCGTGATTGCGCCTTCGAGCACCGTCTCGCCGCCGATGTCGTGCTCCATCAGCCCGGTGATGTTGGTGAGCGCGTACACGAACACGAGATCGAAGAACAACTCCAACGTGGTGACCCGATGGTCGTCGTCAGTGTCACGCAGATGGGACCGAACCGAGTCCAACACCGATGCCATGTTCCATTCTGTGCGAGACGTGCATCCCCGTCGCACACCGGTCGGCCGTGACGACGCCGTGACGCCTCGGTCCAGATGCGGCGATCAGTGCTCATCGATGAGCTCGTCGGCCAGCAGCTCCATCAGCAGGTTGTCGTGCCACGTGCCATCGTTGCCACGTTCGTACCGACGCATGATGCCGACGGGACGAAAACCCACCTTCCTGTAGCAGCGGATCGCTGCCGTGTTGTCGGCGGCTGGATCGATCACCACTCGGTGGTGACCATGGTCGACGATCAGATGGCGGGCAAGAGTCCGGACGGCATCCGTGCAGACGCCGCGCCCGTGAACGGCCGGATCGACGTAGATGTCCATGTTGGCGTGCCGGTAGTCGGGCTCATCCTCCGCGTCCCACTGGATCCAGCCGACCACGCGATCGTCCAGCTCGATCACGAAGGCGACGACGTCCACTTCGGCGAAGTCCTCCTCCACTGCGGCCTCCAGATCGTCGCCTCCGCGCCAGGAGCGGAACACCTCGGGCGTCCTACGGATCTGCACCAGGGCGCGAATGTCCTCCCGACCAGCCGGCCGCAACTGGACCACGGTCCCGTGCAACGTCGCATCAGGCACGTCAACAGTTTGGGCGGTCGGCGACCCGTCGAGCCAGCGGTTTCGACGACCGTGACCGTCAGAGGCACGGCGACGTCGGGGTCACGCATGACTCGGGCTTGGCTGTACCGTCAGCCGACGGGCCTACGAGGAGAACCATGAAGACAATCGATGCGCTGCCGAGGCGATGAAGTCGGTGGTCCGTTGATCCAGTTCGAGGGCTTCACCGACCAGCAACTCGACCAGTTCCGCCGATATCAGGCAGTCTCCTACGGCGTGCTCGAGGAGGTAGCAGCGCGGATCGCGCCGGGCGTCACCGAGCGTGACGCCACCCGGTGGGCGATGAAGGCCTACCGGCGCGAGGGCGCAGAGCGCTACTTTCACCTCCCAGTTGCCCTGTTCGGTGAGCGCACCGCCCTGCCGGATCCATGGAGCACGGCATCGTTCTGGCCAACCGATCGAGCGCTGGAACCTGGCGACCCGTTCTTGCTCGACGCCTCACCGATCTTCGACGGGTATGTGGTCGACACCTCCATCTCCCGCAGCCCCGAGCCGAGCCCGACACATGCGGCGGCGATGGCGGACGATCTCGTGTACCGCGTCACGATCCTCGACGCCGTGCGCTCCGGTGCGACGTTCCGGGAGATCGCGCTCACCGTCGACTCCGACATGACCCAGCGAGGTGATCGCAACTGTCACGGATTGCACCCAGAGGCAGTGCTCGGGCACCGCGTGGTCCGCATCACCAATCCGGACGCGGCGCCACCACCAGACCCGAGCGGCTTCGACGCCACGGTGCTCGGATGGTTCATCGACGGGATCGCCGCCGCGCAGGAGCGCGGTGAGCCGTCGCCGACCTGGAACGACCGGGCGACCTCGGATCATCGGCCATCGCCGGGACTCTGGGCCGTCGAGCCGCACCTCGCCCGCGGCGACGTCGGCGTCAAGTGGGAGGAGCTGCTCGTCGTCGAGGACCGCGACGCCTACTGGCTCGACGAGGACGTCCCCCACCGCCGCTGACGCCTCGGCGCAGCCGTCAGTCGAGCGAGTCCCAGAACGACTCGAGGATCGGTACGGCCTTGTCCGGCGCCTGGTACGGCCAGAAGTGTCCGGCACCGTCGATGCGTTTGAACCTTGCTCCGAGGGAGTCGGCGACCTCTGCGGCCATCTTCTCGTCACCGAACGGATCCTCGGTGGGATGGAGCACCAACCCGGGCGCGCTCGTCGCAGACCATGGTCCCCAGTGTTGGTGCGGGTTCGGGGTGGACGACCGGTACAGGTCGAGGATGCAACTTCCCATCGTTGCGTCGGACCCCGCTGCCATCTCCAGCGCATCGTCGTGGGGCACGCCCATCGCTTCGAACAGAGGCGCCCGCTCCTC
>JACDHN010000447.1 GCA_013821025.1 Acidimicrobiia bacterium
GTACGTCGCGAGCTGGCGGTCGGGGTCGAGCAGGTCGTTGGAGCTCGACACGTAGATCGTGTCGGCGCGGTTCTCCCGATCGAACAGCACATCGAGGTAGGCGCCGAACTCGAGCACCTCGAGCTGTACGTCCAGGCCGGCTTCGGTCCAGTACCCGGCGACTGCCTCGAGCAGCTCGCGGTCCTTCAGCCATCGCCCGGACTCACCGACGAGCTGGATCTTCTCACCGGCTACACCCGCCTCCTCGAGCATGCTCTTCGCCTCCTCGGGGTCGTACCCGTACGGCTCGAGCTGTTCGTTGTGACCGAGGATCGCCGGTGACAGCAGCTGGCCGGCGTCGATGCTGGCGAAGCCGCCGAACAGATTCTCGGCGATGGCCTCCTTGTCGACGGCGAGATTGAGCGCCTTGCGCACGTTCACGTCGGCCGTGATGCCGTCGTCGGCGTCGAGGATGATGATCGGATGCTCCTGGCCCTTGCCGGTCACGTGCTTCGGCGCCTGATCGACGTCCTGTGGGGAGAGGTTCGTGATGACGTCGTACTTGCCGGACTTGAGCCCGGCGAGGCGGGTGGCGGCGTCGTCGGCGAACTCGTAGGTGACGCCGGCGATCGCCGGCGCCTCGCCCCAGTAGTCGGGGTTGGCGGCGAGCTCGATGCTGACGCCCTGGTTGCGGCTGACGAACGTGTAGGGACCGGTGCCGATTGGCTCCTCCGACATGTCAGGGGTCTTCTCGGCGCTGGCCGGGATCTGCTTCATCCAGTACATTCGGGCCGGCAGCACGCCGTCGGCACCGTCGGTCATGATCCGCACCGTGGTCTCGTCGACCGCCTCGGCGCCGGTCAGTGTGGCGTAGAAGCCGTCGTTGTCGGTCTCGCCACGTTCCACGAGCCCCACCATCCGGTTCACCGTCGCCACGACGGACTCGGCGTTGAACGCGTCACCGTTGTGGAACGTGATCCCTTCGCGCAGCTTGAACTCCCACGTGGTGTCGTCGACCTGGGTCGGCAGCTCGGCGGCCAGTCCCGGCGCCAGCTCGCCCTCCGGAGTCCTTGTGAGCAGCGTCTCGTAGATGTTGTCGTTGATGGCTCGTTCGCCGCCGTCGTCGACCAGCTGCGGATCGAGGCTGGTCGGCTCGGAGCCGAGGGCGATTGTGATCTCGGCGCCCTCGACGGGCTCGCCGCCTCCGGTGCCTGCGCTGGTACCGCCGGTGCCGCCCTCGGACGTGGGCGCCGAGCCGCCGCCGGCCGTGTCCTCGCTCCCACCGTCGTCGTCGCCACAGGCGGCGGCCACGAGGCCGAGCGCTACGACCGGTGCCAACCATCTCCAACGTGAGCGCATCGGCTCCCCCTCCTCGTATGTTGCGAACAGGGCACGGGCCCCGCGATCGCCGTCTCCGAGCGTCGACGTGTCGAGTTTCGACGCTGTTTCCCCGGAGTTTCCCGGCGTGTGAATATTGTATACAGTGAACAACGTGGCCCGTCAATGGGAGATGTCGCCGGAGCACGTCGTCGACGCCCGACCAGCAACCACCGTCGGAGCCTTGCACCTGCCGCTGCGCCAGGCCGTGTTGGACGCCCTTCGTAGCGCCATCATCGACGGCACGTACCTGCCCGGCGAGCGGCTCGTGGAGGAGGAGATCGCTGCCCGCTTCGACGTTTCCCGCAACCCGACCCGCGAGGCGCTGCACGCCCTGTCGGTGGAGGGCTTCGTCGAGATCGAGCCGCGGCGAGGGGCGCGGGTGGCGACGATGAACGCGCGGTGGGCTGGCGAGCTGTTCGAGGTGCGTGCGCCGCTGGAGGGCCTCGTCGCCCGGCTCGCCGCCCAGCGCCGCACGCCGGCCGACCTCGTCCACTTGCGCGACGTGTTGGGCGCAGGGACCGCGGCGGCGGCCGAGGGCAGGCTCGACGAGCTCCCGGCGCTCAACACCGAGTTCCACATGTCCCTGGCCGCAGCCGCCGGCAACGAGCTGCTGGCGGGCACGTTGGCCCGCTTGTCCGACATCATCCGCTGGGTCTACGCGGCACGCATCAGCATGCGCTCGACGCGCTCATGGGACGAGCACGCAGCCATCGTCGCCGCCGTCGCCGACCGCGACGCCGAGCGCGCAGAGCGCCGCGGCGCCGAACACATCTCGGCCGCAGCCGCCGCCTACGAGGACTGACGAGGACCCGCCGTGACCGTCTACGCCGTTTTCGAGGTGGACATCGCCGACGACCCCGGCGAGGTCGCCGTCGGTCGCTACGAGACCTACCGCGACACCGTGCCGGGGCTGATCGAGCGGTTC
>JACDHN010000448.1 GCA_013821025.1 Acidimicrobiia bacterium
CGCTCCGCGACCAGGTAGCCGAGCGCCTGTTCGTAACCGAACACGAAGCGTTGGTCGGGCCGCTGCTGCACCTCGCGTCCGATCCACTTGAAGCCTGTGAACGTCTCGGCGTAGTGCACGCAGTGCTCGACCGCCAGCTTGCTCAGCAGTGACGACGACACCAGTGTCGTCACCACGAGGCGATCGTCGCCGTCGGTGTGGCTGAGGATGTGGTCGGCCAACAGCCACCCGATCTCATCGCCGCGCAACAGTCGCCATGTACCGTCCGGCGTCGGGATTGCCGCCCCGAGCCGGTCGGCGTCGGGATCGTTGGCCAGCGCGATCGCCGCCCCCCGCTGGCGGGCAACGTCGATCACGAGGTCCATCGCTCCTGCTTCCTCGGGGTTCGGGAACGAGACGGTCGGGAACCCGGGATCGGGATCGAACTGGCGCTCTACGACGATGGGCGGCGGGAACCCGGCGTGCGCGAACGCCTCCAGCAGCACACGGCCTCCGACACCGTGCAGCGGTGTGTACGCCACGGTCACGCCTCCGACTTCTGGACGCAGGCGGAGGTCGGCCACGCTGGCGAGGTAACCGTCCACCAGCTCCCGGCCGAGGCGCTCGACCAATGGCGACGCCTCGGCAGCCACAACGACCGAGCAGGCATCGACCCGGCTGATGCGCTCAGAGATCTCGGCGTCGATTGGCGACACGATCTGCGAGCCCGAACCCAGGAACACCTTGTAGCCGTTGTCGGCGGGCGGGTTGTGCGATGCCGTCACCATCACGCCGGCGACTGCAGCGACCTCACTGGTCCCCCACGCCACAACAGGTGTCGGCAGCGGTTCGGGTAGCAACCGTGAACGGATGCCCATCGCCGCCAGCACGAGTGCCGTGTCGAGCGCGAACGCTTCGCTCTTGCGCCTGGCGTCGAACCCGATCAGCACACCGTGATGGGCTGCCTCCGGATAGGTGTCGAGTAGGTACTCGCCGAGACCAGCCGCCGTCTGGCGAACGACAAGACGGTTCATGCGCAGCGGGCCGGCGCCGATCTCTGCTCGCAGGCCTGCGGTGCCGAACTCCAATCGGCCACCGAAGCGGCGGGCCAGCTCGTCGGCGTCGCCGTCGAGCAGCTGGCGCAGTTCGGCCCGCACGTCCTCGTCGGGTTCGGCCTCGAGCCACCGCTGCACCACGTCGCGCATCAACGCGCCAGACCGCTGAGCGGTACGAGTGGCCGCGGACCCACATGTGAGATCACCTCGGCGGCGGCGATCGAGCCAAGGCGGGCGCACCGTTCCAGGTCGGCGCCGTTCGTCAATCCGTACAGGAATCCTGCGGCGTAGAGATCTCCGGCACCCGTCGTGTCGAGAACCCTGGCCACGGGCTCGGCGTCGACGAGTCGAACCTGCTCTGGCGTCACGACGTACGATCCCTTGGCGCCGACCGTGATGGCCGAGATGGCGCAGTCGGCGCGCACGGCGTCGATGGCCTCGTCGAGCGTTTCGGTCTCGTACAGGGCGACCACCTCGTCCTCGTTGCCGAACAGCACGTCGACCTTGTCGCGCACGAGCGCGGCGAAGTCCGATCGGTGGCGGTCGACGCAGAACGAGTCGGACAGCGTGAGTGACACGAGCCGGTCGTTGGCATGAGCAACCTCGGCCGCCGCGCGGAACGCCATCTTCGCCGCATCGCGGTCGAACAGGTAGCCCTCCATGTACAGCACGTCACCACTAGCGATCACGTCGTGGTCGAGATCGTCCACCGACAGGCGGCTCGACACGCCGAGGTATGTGTTCATGGTGCGCTCGGCATCGGGTGTGACGACGATGATGCAGCGACCAGTGGGGATCTGATCGAGCGGGCCACCGGAGTGGAACCGCACGCCGACGGCTGTCATGTCGTGGGAGAACACGGCGCCCAAGTCGTCGCGGTCCACCTTGCCGATATAAGCCGCCCGCCCGCCGAAGCTGGCCACGCCGACCATGGTGTTGGCGGCCGAGCCGCCGCTCATCTCCACGGCCGGCACCAACGCCTGGTACAGCTCGACGGCGCGGTCGGTCTCGATCAGCGACATCGATCCCTTGGCCAGTGAATACCGCTCGAGGAAGTCCTCGGCAGCGTGGGCGATCACGTCGACCAAGGCGTTGCCGATCCCCACGACGTCGAACCGAGACACGGCTGACCACGCTACCAATCAACAGCTGAGCGCCTGCTCGAGCGCAGGGACGCAGCCGGCCAGCCGAGCGACCGCCAGGGAGCCGGATGGCGATGGGGTGTGGGGGCGCAGCCCCCACA
>JACDHN010000449.1 GCA_013821025.1 Acidimicrobiia bacterium
CTCGCCGTAGAACGATCGGGCGGCGGCAGGGTCGGGGGTGGCAAGGTCGACCCAACAGGGCCGTCCAGGCTCGTACTCGTCACGGATCGGCATGATGACATCGTCGCGCATCGTCGCCAGCAGCGAAACCCCAGCGAGCGAGACAGCTAGAAACGGTAGTGGGCGAACGCCTTGTTGGCGTCGGCCATGCGCTGCATGTCGTCGCGGCGTTTCATCGCTGCGCCCAGGCCGTTGGAGGCGTCGAGCATCTCGCCGGCCAGGCATTCGGCCATCGTCTTCTCGCGACGGTCCCTGGCGAACTCGACGATCCAACGGATCGCCAACGTCGTCGAGCGGCGGGGCCTGACCTCGACGGGTACCTGGTACGTGGCTCCGCCGACTCGACGGCTCTTCACCTCGAGCGGCGGCTTGACGTTGTCGACGGCGCGTTTGAGCGCCTCGACGGGCTCGCCGGCGGACTTGTCGGACACGATCTTCAGTGCGTCATAGACGATCTTCTCGGCGACACTGCGCTTGCCGTGCCACATCACCTTGTTGATGACCTGGGTGACGAGGACGGAGTGATGGATCGGGTCGGCGACGAGCTCTCGGCGGGTGGCGGGGCCTTTGCGGGACACGGGGAGTCAGCTCACTTCTCGAGCTTCGCGCCGTAGCGGCTGCGAGCCTGCTTGCGGTTCTTGACGCCGGCGGCGTCGAGGGCACCTCGGATGATCTTGTAGCGGACGCCGGGCAGGTCGCGGACGCGACCACCACGCACCAGCACGATCGAGTGCTCCTGCAGGTTGTGGCCCTCGCCAGGGATGTAAGCGGTCACTTCGACACCACTCGACAGACGGACACGGGCCACCTTGCGCAGTGCCGAGTTCGGCTTCTTCGGGGTGTTCGTGTACACGCGGGTACAGACGCCGCGACGCTGGGGCGATCCCCTCAGGGCGGGCGTCTTGCTCTTCGTGAACTTCGACGACCGGCCTCGACGGACCAGTTGCTGGATGGTGGGCACTCGATCTCTCCTTGAACCCTGGATCGGGCCGGCGCGGGACGCTGCAATGTTAGGGCGCTGGGAGGACCGCTCCAACCTTGATCCCATGGAGGACGTCACGAAAGGGCTTCATGCCGGCATGAGGTAGAGCCGGAACAGCATGCTGTAGGTGCCACGCAACTCGTCGAGTCGCACCAGCGCCTCACTTTGGGCACGGATGCCAGGAACGCCTTCCACCTGCAACAGAAAGGCCGCCGTCCCACCGTAGAGGTTGCCGACCAGGTCGCCGCGACCAGAGTCGACGAGGAAGGTGCGCAACCGCTTGGTCAGCGCGTCGACCTCGGCTCGTCGCCCTGTAGGGAGCTGGTCGGAGCTGGCGAGTAACGCCGATCCCTCGGGTGCTGGGGTGGTGACCGGCGAGCCGACGATGAGCAGATGTCGGTCGGCGCCGCTGTCGTCGCCGATCTGGTGTTCGCCGTATTGCGTGTAGAACCCGCCAACGACGACATCGTAGCCGTCGCGTTCGAGACGGTTGAGAACGCCGGCCTGGACGGCTCCACCGACGATGATCTCGCCGTCGAGGTCGAGCCGAATCGGTCGATCACGATCGAACCGCTGCTCCACCGACTTTGACAGCACATCGACAGCGTCGGCGACGTCCTGCCCGAAGAGTTGTGTTCGCGCCCCCTGCTCGGTGAGGTCAACGGCTCGCACCACCGAGACGACGGCCAGAGCACCGAGCAGCCCGCTCGCCAGAAGTGTCGCCCGATACCGTGCGCCGAGGCGTCGAGGGAGATCGACGACCCGCCAACCGACAATCGCGACCGCAGCCCAGCTCACCCATACCAGCGGTGGGACCCAGCCGAAGAACCAGACGAACTGCGGTCCGCGCGAGTTGGCGATGGCGAAAAATCCTCCGAGCCACGTCGCACCGATCACGACCAGCAGCCATAGTTCGGCGCGCAGGAGGCGCCGGACTGCGACCACGGCGGCGGCTGAGAGGGCAACGAGCAACGTACCGGGCATCGTTCCACTGGCCAACGAGTCGGGCAGAATGTTGAACACGTTGGGGAGCTGCGGCGATGTCACCTGCGACCACGACGTGGCCCGAACGAAAACGTCCATAGCTCGACCGAATCCCGCCGGATCGAGGTCGGCGCTCGTGCTCCACTGGATGATGTCGCCGAGGTTGCCCGGCCACGCGGTGAGGCTATCCACCAACAACGGCAGCGAGGCCATGACTCCGACGACGGCAGCGACGATCACGCTGCGTCGCTGCACCGGATCCGGGT
>JACDHN010000450.1 GCA_013821025.1 Acidimicrobiia bacterium
TCGTCGGCTCCGTCGAGGAAGCGCTTGCGCAGGTCTGCGCCCTGGTGGGCGAACAGCGACTGGTACTCCTCGTTCGACATGTCGTCGATGTGGTGACGAAGGGCGTCGCCCCCTGGCTGCTCGAACGCCTCTGTGAGGTGGCGTCCGTACTTGGCGGCGACGACATGCCACCCGGCGCCGTCGAAGAACTCCATCAGCTTCTTGATCTTCTGCTCGGGGACGACCCGGTCGAGGCTCTGGCGGTTCGTGTCGATCACCCACATCACGTTGCCAAGGCCCTGGAGCGTGGGATCGGTGATGGCCTCCCACACGTTGCCCTCGTCGAGCTCGGCGTCGCCGGCTAGGGCGATGAAGCGGGCGGGCCGGGCGTCGGGACGCGGGAAGTGGGAATCGACGTAACGCCGGGTGGCGGCGGCGAACAGCGGCGCCACCACGCCGAGACCCACAGATCCGGTGGAGAAGTCGGCGACGTCGGGGTCCTTGGTGCGGCTCGGATACGCCTGCAGGCCGCCGAGCGCACGCAGTTTCGTCAGGTACGAACGGTCGAGCTCGCCGGTGAGGTACTTGATGGCGTGGTACACGGGGGAGGCGTGTGGCTTCACGGCCACCTTGTCGTCACCCGACAGGTGGGCGAACCACAGTGCCGTCATGATCCCGATCATTGATGCCGACGACGCCTGGTGGCCGCCGACCTTGATCTCACCTGCCGGCCGCTCGCGGTTGGCGTGGTCCACCATCCGCACCGCCAGCCACAGGACGCGTTGCTGCACGGCCTCGAGCACCTCGAGCACCTCCGGTTCGGCGGCGTCTGCTTCGGATCCGGTCGTCATGCCACGGACGCTAGATCGTCTGCCAGCGTGACGGATCCCGCGCCAACCCCGGGATCTGTGAGTCCTCGACGCCGATACCGACCGTTCATGTCACCGTTTCGACGTCTCACTCCGATGTCGGGCCGGTGAAGTCGGGCGCTCGCTTCTCGGCGTGGCTGGCGAGGCCTTCGAGCAGGTCGGGACCGCCGAAGCCGTAGAACTCGTACGCCAGGCTGGCGTCGAAGATCGCCGACTGCGCCCGGTACCAGTGGTTGAGCGTGTGCTTGGTGAACCGGATCGCCTGCTGGGCGCCGCCGGATAGTTGCACTGCCACCTCCAGCGCCCGGTCGTGCACCTCGTCGTCGTCGACACAGAGCGACACGAGCCCGATGCGCTCAGCCTCTTCGCCCGTCAGCGTGTCGCACGTCAACAGGTAGAACTTGGCCTTCGCCATCCCGCAGAGCAGCGGCCAACAGATGGCGGCGTGGTCGCCGGCGGCGACGCCGAGGCGGGTGTGGCCGTCGATGATGCGAGCGGTGCGGGCCACCACCGACACGTCGGCGAGCAGGCCGGCCACGAGACCGGCCCCCACGGCCGCACCGTGCATCGCCGACACGATCGGCTTGGAGCAGTTGATCACGTTGAACACGAGGTCTCGCGCCTCGCGCAGCACTCTCGTGCGCAGGGCGTAGTCCTCGATCATCGTCTCGATCAGGTCGAAGCTTCCTCCGGCCGAGAACGCCTTGCCGGCGCCCTGCAGCACGGCGACGTTCGTGTCGGGATCGCGGTCGACGGTCAGCCACACGTCGGCCAGTTGCCGGTGTACGGCCGGGCTCACTGCGTTCAACCCGGGTCCGCCGAGCGTGATCCGTAGCACCCGGTCCGCCGGTCGGTCGAACGTGAGGTCAGGGAAGTCGGCGTAGCGATCGGTCATGTGTCCACGATGACACCCGCCACCTCCATCGCCGACAATTGTGAGCTCACGGCGCCGAGATTGACGCCCTCCGCTCACACCTGCGAGCCCGCGTCGCGAACTGTGATCGGGCGAGGCGGAAACGGAGCCTGGAGCTCAGAGATCCGGGTCTCTGCCGTGACGAACGGCCGCCCGGGCTACGTTCGCACCGTGCCAGAGACCCATCGGCAGTCGATCGTGACGCTCGACCTCGAGGGGGTCCTGGTTCCTGAGGTCTGGATCGCCGTGGCCGAGCAGACCGGCATCGCCGAGCTCCGACGGACCACTCGTGACGAGCCCGACTACGACCTGCTGATGGGTCAGCGGCTTGCGTTGCTGGAGCGGCACGGGCTGACGATGCCGGCCGTGGCCGACGTGATCTCGTCGCTGACCCCGCTCGACGGCGCTCGCCACTTCCTCGACGAGCTACGGGCGCGGACGCAGGTGCTGTTGCTGTCGGACACGTTCGAGCAGTTCGCTTCTCCGCTGATGCGTCAGCTCGGCTGGCC
>JACDHN010000451.1 GCA_013821025.1 Acidimicrobiia bacterium
CGACCAGCCGTACCAGTTGTGCGTGCTGGGCATTCACGTGGCCGCAGACCCCCGCCAAAGACGTCTGCAGGGCTTCAATGGATCGATCATCCATACCCTCAT
Source organism: Acidimicrobiia bacterium (assembly GCA_013821025.1). Taxonomy (GTDB): domain Bacteria; phylum Actinomycetota; class Acidimicrobiia; order Acidimicrobiales; family Ilumatobacteraceae; genus JACDHN01. Next base: position 103 of record JACDHN010000451.1, read on the forward strand.
CGTACACCAGTTCGCTCTATAGATCTACCGGAACAACCTCATACAGTGCTGACAGTTCGACCATTCCAACACCTCTATGGATGGATCCGGCAAAGCACCTGCTCTGACAGGACGGAGCTCACTACTGTGGCAGCAACGAGCCGGCCTCGGCGTCGAGCACCACGACCGTGTTCGTGCGGTCGACGAGACCGATGGGCAGCGAGTCGTCGCCGAGCAGCCATCGCGACATCACCTCGGCCTTGCTCCGACCGAGCACGTACACGAGGCGGCATCGGCTGGCGTTGACGACGCTCGGCGTGAGCGTCATGCGCACTCGCCCCTGATACGAACCGGACAGGTCGACGCGCCGATCGCTCTCGACCACGCTGTCGCCTGGAGGCCACGACGCCGTGTGCCCGTCGTCGCCGACGCCGAGGTGCACGACGTCGAACACCTCCGGCAGCTCCGTCGCGTAGTCGGCCGCCGCTCGCACGAGGTCACCGTCGGTCACCGGCATCGGATGAACATGCACGGCGGAAGGCAGCGTCGAGAGCACGACGGCGTTGCGGTCCGGATGGCCGTCGGGCGCCACCCGCTCGTCCACCTGCCACACCGACACCTGCTCCCACGGCACGTCCGCTCTGGCGATGGAACTCAGCAGGTCCGGCGCCGTGCTGCCGCCACTGAAGGCGAGGTTGGCCCGGTCCGTACGCCGGATCGCTTCGTGGATCCGCGCCGCCATCCATCGCCCTGCGTATTCGGCAGCCTCGTCTGGCGATGCCGCCAGCCGGATGTCCACGGGTCAGCACTCCACCGTCGGAAAGTCCACGGTCAGATGATTGGCGTCTCCACATGGCGCCCAAACACCGCAGCCATGGTCCCCATGATCTCACCGAGCGTGGCCCGGGTGCGCACGGCGTCGACGAGCGTCGGCATCAGGTTGTGCTCGGGATCGGCGGCCCGTTCGGCCAACATCGCCAGCGCCTGATCGACAGCCTGCTGATCACGATCGTGGCGCACCTCGGCGAGGCGTTTGCGCTGGCGCCCCTCGTCCTCGTTCGTGATCTTCAGCAGGTCGATGGTGTCGTCGTCGTTGCCCTCCGTGAAACGGTTCACGCCGACCACGATCCGCTCGTCGGTGTTGAAGCGGCGCTCCAACTCGTACGCCGAATCGGCGATGCGGCCCTGGAACCAGTTGTCGTCAATGCCGGCGATGACCCCTTCGAGCATCGAGCCCCCGCCCAGCTCGTCGAGGTGGGCGAACAGCTCCTCGGCCTGGCGCTCGACCTCGTCGGTGAGCTGCTCGACGAACCACGAGCCGCCGAGCGGATCGGCCACATTGGCCACGTTCGACTCGTAGGCCAGCACCTGCTGTGTGCGCAGGGCGATGCGGGCCGCCTTCTCGGTGGGCAGCGCCATCGCCTCATCCATCGAGTTCGTGTGTAGTGACTGGGTGCCTCCGAGCACACCGGCCAGCGCCTCGACGGCCGTGCGCACGATGTTGACCTCGGGCTGCTGGGCCGTCAGCGAGACCCCCGCCGTCTGCGTGTGGAACCGCAGCTGCATCGAGCGCTCGAGCCGGGCGCCGTAGCGCTCGTTCATCCACCGCGCCCAGATGCGCCGGGCCGCCCGGTACTTGGCGATCTCCTCGAAGAAGTCGATGTGGGCGTTGAAGAAGAAGCTCAGCCGGGGCGCGAACGAGTCGACGGGCAGCCCCGCCTCGAGGGCCAGCTCGACGTAGGCGAAGCCGTTGGCCAGGGTGAACGCCAGCTCCTCGGCCGCCGTGGACCCTGCCTCGCGGATGTGGTAGCCGGAGATCGAGATCGAGTGCCAGCGCGGCATCTCGGCCGCCGTGAAGGCGATGGTGTCGCGAACCAGCCGCATCGACGGCCGCGGCGGGAACACGAACTCCTTCTGCGCCTGGTACTCCTTCAAGATGTCGTTCTGCAGCGTGCCCCCGAGGCGCGACCGGTGCACACCCGCCCCTTCGGACTGGGCAACGAACATGGCAAAGATCACCGCCGCCGGCGAGTTGATCGTCATCGACGTGGTGATCTTGTCGAGATCGATGCCCGAGTAGAGGTCCTCCATGTCGTCGAGCGTGTCGATGGCCACGCCGCAGCGCCCGACCTCTCCCAGCGCCATCGGGTCGTCGGAGTCGATGCCGAGCAGCGTCGGCATGTCGA